>JAJTFR010000005.1:0-25419 GCA_021298455.1 Sphingomonadales bacterium
CCGACAAAGATGCGGCTGCACGACAGCTTCAATGACGGAACCGGCGCCTATAGTTTCATCAAGACTGGTCTTGGCTTTGAAGTCCTGACAGCCGCCGGCGTATTGCAGCGGCAATTGGACGCGTGCTTCACTAGCGAAGACGTGATGAAGCTGCATTTTCGCCTGAAGGGCGAGGGTTGCTATGCGCTTGGAAATGAAGATACCGTGCCGATGACCGGGCAGTTCGCCGGCATCCTGCTCCAACCCGAAGGGCAACCAAAATTTGAATCCCGATTCGAAGGCCATGAAGAATGTTGGATTACCGTATTCTGTTCGCGTGACAGCCTGGGCACGGTTTTCGGCAATGAACTTGGAAGCCTTCCGGTTCCGGTGCGCGAATTTGTGGAGGGGCGGCTGCAATCCACCTTCGGAGCGCAATTAGCGCTCAACACTGCTATGGCGCGCAGCGCGATGGATATCATCAGCGCCGATGAAGCCAATATACTCGCCAAGGCGCAGACCGAGGCACGCGTCGTCGATCTTCTGTGCGAAACGCTGCTCAACTTAAACCAATTGTCCGATAGCGACTGGAACCGGCCATTTGCCTTCTCGCCGCGCGACCGGCATTGTCTGGAGGAAGCCTATCACATCCTGCATGCCGAACTGGCCGATCCGCCGAACCTCAAGGAGCTTGCGCGGCGTGTTGGTGTAAATCCGAACAAGCTAAATTTTGGCCTTAAAATGCTGTATGGCGGCACAGGCGGGGAATTGTTGAACCGCTTTCGAATGGAAGAAGCGCGGCGTTTGCTCGAGGAAGAAGGCGAAAATGTTACCCAGGTCGCCTATGCCTGCGGCTTCAACTTTCCCGGCAATTTTACAGCGGCCTTCCGCCGCCACTTCGGCGTTCTGCCCAAGGATGTTCGCAAGCGCGGTCGTTGACGCTGCGTTCAGGCGCGCGGCGTCTTGGGCGACTCATCCCAACGCAACTGAAAGACATCGGGGCGCGCGTAATGTCCTACACCGTCGAACAGCCAGTTGGCATCGTCGATGCGGGCAAAATCGAGCTCATGGTAAAGGATCGTCTCTTCATCAAAAACGGGTTCGACCAGATAGGATCCATCCGGCGCGATGATTGCGCTGCCGCCGTTTCCGTTCCAGCGTTCCGGTTCGTCGCTGAAGTCAGGCAGATGCTTGCCGAGACAATCAATGGACATCACTTCGCGTGCGACAACGACGAAACATCCATTTTCGTGCGCGATATGCCGCGTCGATGCATCGATGACGCCGTTGATGAAGGCGTGACCGGGCCAAAGCGCTGCGTGAACTTGCACGCCTTTGATGGCCAGCGCGTGACGCGCCAGCGTCATTTGATGTTCAAAGCAGATCAAGCCGTTTACCTTGGTGCCAGCCATTCCGACTGACTGCATATCCGACCCGTCGCCCTGACCCCAAACCAGCCGCTCGGTATTGGTCGGCATCAATTTGCGATGCAAATTGAGTAGCTCTCCATCAGAGGAGATATAGGCAGCGACATTGTAAATTGTGCCACCGGCGCGCTCATGCAGCCCCATGACGACCGCGATTCCCGCGTCGGCCGCGGTCTTTTGCAATGCGCGCATGGCTTCCCCGTCACGGGTCAGCGCCTGTTGTTGCAACAAACGGCGCGCTTCGGCAAAGCGGGGGTCGCGCACCGAAATGCTCGCCCAATAAGGATAGCCGAGCAGCCATGTTTCGGGAAAGACGGCAATCTGGGCACCATTTCGTGCAGCTTCAGCCATCGCATCACGCGCGCGCATCAGTCCACGCTCCAAATCGAGCACTTCAGGCGCCCATTGTATGGCAGCGGCGATGAGATTCTTGGTCATAGATTCTGAAGATCAGCTACTGTGAGGCTATTTGCAATCCTCTCTTCAGCATCAGTGATCTTCGCAGAAGAAATCGGTTTGCTGGAATCATAAGGCATTGCTCGATCCGGCTAAGGCCGATGCGGAATGGGAGATACATATGGACAACCCTACGCTTGAAGAAGTTCGCGCAGCTTCGCGCGCGATTGAACCCTATCTCAACCTAACGCCGGTTCTGGCCTGGCGCGCAGCGGGACTGCAAGCGCAGCTCCCTGATACAGAGGTGGTCCTGAAGTTGGAGCTGTTCCAACAGTCGGGCAGTTTCAAGGCACGCGGCGCCCTCGTTAACATGCTTGGGCTTGATGATGCGGCGCGTGCGCGCGGCGTCACGGCGGTCAGCGCGGGCAATCACGCCATCGCCGTTGCTTGGGCGGCGTCCGCGCTCGGCATTGATGCCAAAGTCGTGATGCAGTCCTCGGCCAACCCGGCTCGTGTCGACCGCGCCCGCGCATTCGGAGCAGAGGTCATCATCGGCGGCGATGGCCCGGCCTGTTTTGCCCTGGTCGAGAAGATTGTCGCGGAGGAGGGGCGCACATTTGTCCATCCATTTGAGGGCAAGGCAACGGCCATCGGCACCGGCACGCTGGGTCTGGAAATGGTCGAGCAAATGGGTGCTCTTGACATGGTCATTTTGCCCATCGGCGGCGGTGGGCTGGCGGGTGGCGTTTCAACCATCATCAAAGCCTTGCATCCCGAAACGAGGATCATCGGTGTGGAGCCCGAAGGGGCCGACACCATGCATCGCAGCTTTGCCGAAGGGGCCCCTCAAACCATTGCGAGGGTCGCAACTATCGCCGACAGCCTCGGCCCGCCGATGGCGCTGCCCTACAGCTTTGGCCTGTGCCACGCCCATGTAGACGAACTCGTCATGGTCGATGACGATGCGATCTGCCGCGCCATGCTGCTGATGTTCAATGACCTGAAACTCGCCGTCGAACCAGCAGCGGCGGTGACCACGGCGGCGATGATAGAACCTCTAAAAGACCAATTAAGGGGAAAGCGCGTCGGCATGGTTGTGTGCGGCACCAATATAGACCCCACCAGCCACGCCAAATTTCTGCAGCGAGCTTTGGAGCAATGACGACCCCCATTCGCATCATTGACGGGGCGACCGCCCGCGCGCTTGCCCCGCCAGCGGAGTTGATTGTCTGGATGCGCGAAGCGATGCAGCTGGTCAGCGCCCGCGATGTCGAACTGCCGTTGCGGCGCGGCATGGCATTGCCTGGTGGTGCGGGCGCGTTTGGCATGATGCCCGGCTTTGTAGGTGGTGAAATCCAGTCCGCAGGCGTGAAACTGGTCAGTATTGTTCCGCCAGAGCGCCGCAAGGGCTCCAGCCATTTGGGGCTGATGGTGCTGTAGGATGCCGACGGACTGGTACCGCAAGCGATCCTGTGTGGTGCGACGGTTACAGCGATCCGCACCTCGGCCGTTACGGCAGTTGCGACCGATATTCTGGCGCGGAAGAATGCGCGGACCCTTGCCGTTCTTGGAACCGGCGAACAGGCCGAAGCCCATGTCGCCGCACTGCGTCATGTCAGACCCTTTGATGACATCCGGCTGTGGGACCGGGATGTCACGACGCCTCGCGCCATCCGTCTGGCGGAACAGACTGGTGCGCGCCTGCATGCCCGCGTCGAAGATGCGATCGCTGGTGCGGACGTGATCTGCACAACCACCAGTGCACGTGAACCCGTCCTGCCCGGAGCGCTGCTGGAACCCGGCATGCACGTCAATCTGGTCGGATCGAGTGCCGCAGACTCGCGGGAAGCGGACGATGATGTCGTGGCCCGTTCGCGTTTCTTCATCGATTTCCGTCCTTCCACGATGGATCAAGCGGGAGAGCTGCTCCATGCGATCACCGCCGGACGCGTAACCGAAGAGCATATTGTCGGCGAGATCGGCGAGGTGCTGGCAGGCAGCTGCGTCGGAAGAACCAGCGCCGAAGACATCACGCTCTACAAATCTCTCGGCGTCGCTGCACAGGACATCGTCACCGCACGACACATTTTTCACCTTGCCGAGCAAAAAGGGCTCGGCACGGTTGCTACTCTGTAGGAAGTCCTATGCTCGCCTCGCTTGAAGCCCGCCCTGCGGACCCATTTGCTTTCGCTCATCAAATTGTATGAAGCAGACTCCCGGCCCGACAAAATTGATCTCGGCGTCGGCGTTTACCGCGACGACGCCGGTCGAACGCCTGTGATGGCCGCTGTCAAAGTGGCTGAAACGAGGTTGATCGAATTGCAGGACAGTAAATCCTATCTGGGCCCCGAAGGGGACACAGGCTTCGTCGATGCCATGGCCAGTCTGGCACTAGGCAATGCGGTTGCCGGAAGCGGCTATGCCGGTTTGCAAACGCCAGGCGGAACTGGTGCGCTTCGCCTTTTGCTCGAACTTTGGCAGCGCGCCAATCCCGATGGAAGCGTATGGCTGGGGACGCCAAGCTGGCCGGTTCACGAGGCCATGATCCGCCGGGTTGGCGCGCGGCTGCAGACCTATGTCCATTATGACATCACCGCCCAACGTGCCTGCCCGGACAATTTGCTGGCAGCGATCCGGTCGGCAGCGCCCGGTGACCTGTTCTTGCTCCACGGCTGTTGCCACAACCCCAGCGGTGCTGACACTGACGCAACCTTATGGCAATCCATTGGCGAGGCGCTTTCAAACGTGGGAGCCATTCCGCTCGTCGATCTTGCCTATCAGGGGTTGGGGGACGGGCTCGACGAAGATGCCGCCGGACTGCGCACCCTGCTCGACCATGTCCCTGAAATTTTGCTCGCCTATTCGTGCGACAAGAATTTCGGGCTTTACCGGGACCGGGTGGGTGCTGCCTATGTCCTCAGTGGCAACGACACCCATCTTGGCATTGCCAAGGGTCACCTCGCCGAAATCGCCCGCAGCTGCTGGTCCATACCGCCCGACCATGGCGGCGCGGTCGTAAGGGTAATCATGGCAGACCGAGCGCTCACTGCATCATGGCGATCGGAACTGACGCAAATGACAAAACGTATCCAGTCCATCCGCAACCGCCTCGCTGATTTCGGGGATGTGGGTAAATTTGCGTTCGGGCGGTTGCGTCACGAGAAAGGCATGTTTGCGCTGCTGCCTGCAACACCCGATGAAGTCGCCCAACTCCGTAGCAACCATGGTATTTTCATGGTCGGGTCCGGGCGGATCAATCTGGCGGGGCTGCAGGAAGCGGACTGCGACCGGCTAGTGCAGGCCATCGGCAGACTTCCGAGCTTCGCACATAAACGAACGAGCTAGCTGTGTCCGCTTAGCGCGATTTATCTCTCAAAAGCGGACTGTCCGGATCGTCGAACTTAGCTGATGAAACGCATTCTTCAGACTGCGTGCGGGTACATCTGATGGTATCTGCAATTCTCTGTAATTTAATAATTAAAAATAACAGATACTTAAAATACAATAGCCGTGGCGTTCAGGTCTGCTCAACCGCGCTGCCAATCAAACCAGCGGCGCGCGAAGCGCTGCAGCCGTTCTGGCTTTCGCGCGAGCCTGTACTGCCCAGCCGCAAATTTGTTTGCCTCGCTCCATGTCGGGTAACTGTGGATCACTGACAACACTTTGCCGAGAGGCATTTTATGTCGCATCGCAAAGACCAGTTCGGCGATTATCTCGCCTGCATGTGCGCCGACGATGGTCGCACCCAATATGCTGTCCTTGCCAGGCGACGTCAAAATCTTCACAAAACCGCTTGTTTCGCCATCTGCAATTGCGCGATCAAAATCATCAAGCTCATAACGGGTGAGTTCATAAGCCACACCGCTGGCATTCGCTTCCGCCTCGGTCAGGCCGACGCTCGCAACTTCAGGGTCGGTGTAAGTGACCCGGGGCAGCACGCGATAATCCGCCTTGAAGCTTTTGAACGGGCGGGCAAGCGCGTTGACCGTGGCGAACCAGGCTTCATGGCTGGCGCCATGGGTCAACTGCTGGTTACCGGCAACGTCGCCTGCAACGTAGATGTGCGGAAAGGCAGTCGCCAACCTGTCATTAACGGCAATCCGACCCTTCTCAACCAACCCCAGTTCTTCAAGGCCGAAACCGGTTAAGCGTGCGCGGCGGCCGGTGGCGACAAGCACATCGTCATACGCCAATTCGATTTCACCATCTGGACCTGCGATCATAAGCCGCTTGCCGGCTTCAAAACGAACCGCCTTATGCCCGGCACGCACATCGACGCCTTCCTGCGATAACACCGCGCCAACAATTACGGCCGCCTCTGCATCCTCTTTGAGCATCAGGCGATCAGCCATCTCGACGAGAGTCACCTGGCTGCCGAGCCGCTGAAAGGCCTGCGCCAGTTCGCACCCTATCGGTCCGCCACCAAGAATCACAAGGCGTCCCGGCACCTGCGTGCGTGCGGACATCGCATCCCACAATGTTTCACTGGTCAGATAACCGCTATCCTCGATCCCCGGTATCGACGGAGTGATCGGGGCCGCGCCGGTTGCGATCACAAAGGATTTCGCCGTCAGTCTTTGCGTGCCACCATCGTTTAGCGCGATATCGACCGTCCATGGATCGATAAAGCGCGCATAGCCCGAAAGGCATTCCACCCCGAGACCCGTGAATCGTTCGACGCTGTCATGCGGCTCAATTGCATCAATCACCTCCCGAATACGACGCATCACGGCAGGAAAATCGATACTGACAGAGCCGGCAGTCACACCAAAGCGTAAGCCATCGCGGGCAGCCTGCGCAATTTTCGCGCTTTTCAAAAGGGCTTTGGAAGGGATGCAACCGGTGTTGAGACAATCGCCCCCCATCTGGTGCGCTTCGACCAGTGTGACCTTCGCTTGGGCCATTGCGGCGATGTAGGAGGAGACCAACCCCGCCGCCCCCGCCCCGATGACGATTAGGTTGCGATCGAAACGGCGCGGCTTTTTCCAATCAGCGCGCACGGATTTTCTTTGCGCCCGCAACCAGCATCCGAGCAATCCACGGAAACAGACCGAGAAGGACAAAAGACCCGATCAGTGTCGGCGACAGCAATCCTGCGGTCGAATCAATCGCGCCAATCTGCGTGCCCGCATTGACGAAAACGATCGTCGCCGGCAGCATCCCGATCTGGCTGACCCAGTAAAAGGTGCGCGCAGGAATGCGTGTCAGCCCCATCACAAGGTTGACGACGAAAAAGGGAAAGAGCGGGATCAGCCGGATTGTGAACAGGTAGAATGCGCCGTCGCGGGCGATGCCGTCATCAATGGCTTTCAACCGATCGCCGAACTTTCCCTGAACCCAATCGCGCAGCACGAAGCGTGAAGACAGAAAGGCAAGCGTCGCGCCGATCGTCGACGCGAAGGAAACGAGGATCGTTCCCGTCACGACCCCGAAGAGCGCACCGGCAATCAGCGACATGATTGCCGCCCCAGGCAACGAGAGCGCGGTCACCCCGACATAAAGCAGGAAGAACCCGCCTATGTACAAGGCCGGCGCCGCATCCTTTGCTGCGATGATCTCGGCCTGCTGCGCCTTGAACTGATCAAGGCTAAGATATTGGCCGAGATCGAACCAGAAATAAGCAAGGATCGCCGCGGCCAGCAGCGCGAGGAGCGCCAATCGCTTGTTCATGGCCGTCGCCGCCCTGTCTTGTCAGTGGTCAGAATGGAACGTCGTCGTCAAGGTCGTCAGCAAAACCGCCGCCGCCAAAGCCGGAAGATCCGCCCTGCCAGTTGCCGCCGCCCTGACCGCCACCTGCACCGCCACCGGAGGGCGCACCGCCACCCCAGCCGCCGCCGGAACCGCCGCCACCTTCACCGCCACCCGGGCGGTCGAGCATGACAAGCTTGCCGTCAAAACCGCCAACCGAGATTTCGGTCGTGTAGCGATCATTGCCGCTTTGATCCTGCCATTTACGCGTGCGCAGCTGGCCCTCAATATAGACCTTCTGCCCCTTGCGCAGATAGCGTTCGGCGACACCTACCAGCCCGTCCGACTGCAACACCACCTGGTGCCATTCGGTACGTTCTTTCTTTTCCCCGGTCTGGCGATCCTTCCAGTCTTCCGAAGTAGCGATACGCAAATTGGCAATGCGGCCGCCATTCTGGAAACTTTTGACTTCCGGGTCCGCGCCCAGATTGCCTACCAATATCACCTTGTTGACGCTGCCCGCCATGAATGTCCCTCGTCTTTCGAAATTCGGATTCTGCAATCAGCTATAAGCCGAAGGCGCGGGCTGTACAATAGGTTATACCGGCGGCAGCATATGCCAGCGCAAAGAGATAAGTGACCATGAAGATCGGCCACTTCCATCCATTAGTTTCACGCCGGGTAACCGCGATGGTCGAAATGCATTGCGGTGCAAAGACAAACCAGGCGAGAAAGGCAAGCGCAGTTGCCAACGACCAGTTTGTGGCCAACTGGGGGCCAAGATTGGCAGCAGCTTCTTCTTCGTCAGCCGCATTCACGGCATAGACGGTGCCCAGTGCAGCCACAGCAACCTCGCGGGCGGCCATCGCCGGGATGATTGCCAAGGCGATGTCATGGTTGAAACCAATAGGCTCGACCACAGGTTCGATGACCGAGGCAATCCGTCCCGCCGCCGAATATTCAACTTGGCTTTCGGTTGAACCGACAGGCACTTTCGGAAAACTGAGCAAGACCCAGAGGATGACGGTTGCTGCAAAGATGATCGTACCGGCGCGGCGAAGGAAGAGCCATGCACGCTGCCATAGACCAAGCGCGATATCGCGCAGACGCGGTAATTGGTAGCGCGGCATTTCAATGAGGAAGCTGCCACCGCGACTACCCGTTACGAAGCGCTGTATAACTGCAGCAGCCAGCATCGCCCCCACAATCCCTGCGATATAGAGAATGAAGAGCACCAGTCCCTGCAGACCGATAACGGGGCCGACGCTACGTGCCGGGATGAAGGCCCCGATAATCAGCGTATAGACCGGAAGACGTGCCGAACAGGTCATCAATGGCGCGATCAATATGGTCGCCAGCCGTTCTTTTTGATCCATGATCGTCCGCGTCGCCATGATACCCGGAATGGCGCAGGCAAAGGAGGAAAGCAGCGGAATGAAGCTGTGCCCCGACAACCCGACGGCCGCCATCATCCGGTCCATGACGAACGCCGCGCGCGTCATATAGCCAGTTGCCTCAAGCAACAGGATGAAGAGGAAGAGAATAAGAATCTGCGGCAGGAACACCACCACGGCCCCGACACCCGCAATGATTCCTTCAGTCAGGAAAGCGCGCAGAAGGTTATCAGGCATATAGCCGTTGATCACCTCGGTCAGCACAGCGAAGCCGCCTTCTATCCAGCCGATCGGCGCTTCGGACCAAGCATAGACCGCCTGAAACATCACGAAAAGCAGTGCGAGCAGGGCGACGATGCCACCGACAGGGTGCAGCAGCACATTGTCGAGACGGCGGGTCCATTGCCGGGTCTGGGTTTCCCTGACGATGGCTTTGCGCGCGATCGCATGTGCGCGCTGTGTGATCGCCTTGCGATCTGCCACCGGCTGCGCCTCACGCATCGCAGCCCCACGCAAGGCATCACCCAAGGCGGAGAGTAGATCGTTCAGGCCACGTTTGCGCACCGCGACGGTTTCCACCACCGGCACACCGAGTTCGGCGGAAAGCACGGCCGCGTCCAATTCAAGGCCATCGCGCTGCGCAAGATCGACCATGTTGAGCGCAACCACCACTGGCAGGCCTTCCGCGATCAGTTCAATCGCGAAGCGCAGATGGTTGTCGAGATTACCGGCATCGAGAACGATCACCAGCGCATCGGGACGGCGCTGACCTGCGAAATTGCCCCGGACGACGTCGCGCGTAACAGCCTCGTCTAGGCTGTCGGGCAGAAGGCTGTAAGCACCGGGCAAGTCGAGCAATTCGACTGGCCGCCCGTCGGGAAGCGCAACACGCCCCGACTTTCGTTCAACGGTAACGCCAGGATAATTGGCAATTTTCTGTCGCGCACCAGTCAGCGCATTGAACAAAGCCGACTTGCCGGCATTGGGATTGCCGACAAGGGCGACAAGCGGCGTAGCGGCGGTCATGCAGAAATCTCGCAAATAATCGCTTGCGCGACCTTGCGGCGCAGCGCGACCGTCATCCGGCCAACGCGCACCGCAATAGGATCACGCCAGAAAAGGATACCGCGATGCAACGGGCTGACGGTTGCGCCGGCATCAACGCCGAGCGAACGCAGGCGGTGCCCGTCGCTATCGGGAATCGATTCCCAATCAATCGAGATGATGCGCGCACTGGCACCAAGAGGCAGAATATCCAGATTCACCCCGCCCTTTTGCAAACGCTTCTCAATAAAAGCAAGCAGGGAATGTGACTATATCACTTTGATCGCGAGGGACGCGCGCGAACGGCTTTCACCGCGGCGGATAACGCAACCGTCCGATGAAGCGTGACAGGCTGGGCCGATGTTCACTGCGGCCTTTCAACTGTGTCTTGGCCTTTTCGAACTGCATCACATTGTCGATCCGACGGTCGAGAAAGGCGCGCGTGTCCGCATAATCATCGCTGTCGTCGTTGACGAAGGTCAGCAGCGTCGAGAGATAGACCGCCGAGAGTGTCGCGCGCTTCGTATAATGGTTAAAATCGGTGGCCGTGTCACCGGCAAGCCGCCACATGCGGTCGGCGCTGCGCCAGCCGATTCGCGAGGCCCGTGCAAGATTCTGGGGCATGGCCATTATTGCTTGCGCGCGGCGCAGCCCTTCGCGGTCAGGTGCCATGATGTCGAGCCTGGTAGCAATAAGCGACGTGATGCGATTTCGGATTTTCATGGCATTGAGTGTGTCAGGCGGCAAGCGGCGGACCATTTCTGCGTCAACAGAGCCGATCCATGCATCGATCAATTCCATCGCTCCGCCTTTCAGCGCGAGGTTCGCCAGATCCGGATCGACATCAACCTCAAAAGCCGACGATTCGACGGCCGCTTCGCTCCAGCCATCAAAGGCCGCATTGGCCGCAAGGCGCCGCGCGATTGCGTCACGGATTTCGTCGAGCGTCGGGTCGGCTGGAAGAGGGGCTAGAGACATGCGTTCCATTTAGGACTTTGACCGTGCATCGGCAAGCCGCACCAGCACCAGCGCCGCCATCACCATCGCCCCGCCTACATAATCCAGCAGCGTCAACGCTTCATCAAAGGCCGCCCATCCGACAAAGGCCGCAAACGCAGGTTGAAGCAGCAGCGCGAGACCGATGATCAACGGGCTGAAATGCGGCAACGCATAGGTCAGGAAGCCTTGGCCCAGAACCTGACTCGATATGGCGAGCGCAATCAGCGGCAGCCAGTTACCGGGCATGATCTGTTCGCCGGCAATCCAGGCCACCGGTAACATAAACATTGCCGCCGAAGCCGAAGCAAGCGCCAGGGACGACCAGCTTTCGCTGCTTCCGCGCACCCGCAACATCGCGAGCAGGTAGAAGGTATAGAAAAGCCCAGCGATCAAGCTAAGCACATCGCCTTCAAAATGTTCAGGCGATAAATCTAAACTCTGCCCCATCAGCATCGCCGCACCGGAAAAGGCCAGCAATATCGCCATCGCCTGCAGGGGCTGTGGTAATTTGCGGGCGAGGATGATGCCATAAATTGCGAGCAGAAGACTAGCGCAGTTCGCCAATAAAGTCGCGTTGCCGAGCTTCGTCTTGAAGATGCCGAAATGCCAGGCGATGATATCGATCGCGAAGAAAAACCCCGCCAGCAGCACCAGCCCGAGCATCGGCCGCGGCATCGCTCTGATGCGAAAGCCCGCACGATAGCCGATAAAGGCAAGGATTGGCACAGCCAGTGCCAGCCGCCAGAAACCCGTTGCGATCGGACCGGTATCGGCAAGCCGGACGAGCGGTGCCCCGAATGCGACGCACACATTGCCGGCAATAAGCGCTGCAAATGCCAGCACCGGTGCAGCTGGATAGTTTTGCTTCGCAGTCATAAACCCCCGTTGCGTTTTGCAACCCGTATCCGCATGTATGCGTAAAGCGAAGCAAATAGGGAAAGCCTAATCATATGACCACCAGCCTTTTCGATCCGATCCAACTTGGCGCGATCCACGCACCCAACCGCATATTGATGGCCCCGTTGACGCGCGGACGCAGCGAAGGTGTGCATGTTCCGATCAGCACGCTGAAGGCCGAATATTATGCGCAGCGGGCGGACGCAGGGCTGCTCATCGCCGAAGCAACCGGCATCAGCCAGGAAGGCTCTGGCTGGCCCTCCGCCCCGGGCATCTGGTCTGCCGAACAGGTGGAGGCATGGAAGCCGGTGACCGATGCGGTGCACAAGGCTAATGGCCGCATCATCCTGCAGCTTTGGCATATGGGGCGGTTGGTGCATTCGGATTTCCTTGGCGGCGGTCAGCCGGTTTCTGCTTCGGCGACCACCGCGCCTGGATTTGCCCACACTCATGAAGGCAAAAAGCCCTATGTAGAGGCGCGCGCCCTGCGCCTTGATGAAATCCCGCGGTTAATCGAAGATTATGCGAAAGCTGCGCGCAATGCGATGGCCGCGGGCTTTGACGGTGTGCAGATCCACAGCGCTAACGGCTATCTGCTCGACCAGTTCCTGCGCGAAAATTCGAACCTGCGCGATGATGATTATGGTGGTCCCGTCGAAAACCGTATCCGCCTGACCAGCGAAGTCACCCAGGCAGTCGTCGATGCCATCGGTGCCGATCGCACATCGGTACGCTTGTCTCCGAACGGCGAGACTCAAGGTTGCGACGATTCAGACCCCGTCGCCCTGTTCACCGCAGCCGCCGCTGCTCTGCAGAAAATCGGTATCTCGTTCCTCGAACTGCGCGAACAGAAAAGCTTCGGTGATTTCGGCGCAACCGACGTGCCGCCGGTGTCGCCCGCGATCCGCAAGGTCTTCACAAACCCGCTGGTGCTCAACCAGGAATATACACTGGAAACCGCACAGGCCGACATCGCAAGCGGCCTTGCCGATGCCATCAGCTTTGGTCGGCCGTTCATTTCGAACCCCGATCTTGTCAGCCGTCTGCGTCAAGGCGCGCAGGTTGCGCCGGACAATTTCAAGACCTGGTACAGCCCTGGCCCCGAAGGCTATACCGACTATCCAACGCTAGAAACGGCTGCGGCCTGATCCATGACAGAGGCGGGCCTGCTGCCACTGCTGCTGGGACCCGCCTCCATTTTTGCGCTCGCCGCCTTGGCCGAACTTATCTGGCCGCGGCGGGTGCTGCGATTTGGCCGGGCGTGGCGCTGGAGCACCGGAGCACTGCTTTTCATCAGCAACCGGGCAACCATCCGAGTGCTTTCGCTGCTCGTCACCCTGCCGGCTGCGTCGCTCTGGGCCGAAAGCGAAGGAATCGGCCTGTTGCGACTGGTCGACTTGCCAATTTGGGCCGAAGTCGGGCTTGCCTTTATCATGCTCGATTTCGCGATGTGGCTGCAACATCTGCTCATGCACCGCGTGCCGATACTCTGGCGGATGCACAAGGTGCACCACGCGGACCCCGATCTTGATGTGTCAACCGCGATCCGCTTTCACCCTTTCGAAATCGCTGTGTCATTGTTCTGGAAGGCGGCATGGGTCATCCTGCTCGGTGCCCCTGCATTCGTCATCCTTGCGTTCGAGGCGTGGCTTACGGCCAATGCCGCATTCAATCATGGCAATATCGAATTGCCGCCTAGGCTCGACCGCTGGCTGCGCCGTCTGCTGGTTACGCCGGACATGCATCTTGTCCACCACAGCACCGAATTAGGCGAGCAACAAAGCAATTACGGCTTTGCCTTAAGCCTGTGGGACCGAGTGTTCGGGACCTATGCCATCGAATCAAAAAGTGGGCGCGATACGCAAGCAATTGGGCTTGCCGAACTCCAGGATACGCAGCCGACGAGGATCCTTCATGCATTGCGGTTTCCGTTGACGTAGCGTCATAGAGGCAACGCTAAAGTGTGTTGACGATCGCCAGACAAAAGCGCAGTTCTCCCGCATGGGAGATAGGAAAATGGCATCTTTTCGTCATATTGCGCTCGGTACCGTTGCAGCGGTTGCGGTCGGAGCGGGGCTTTATTGGGGCTGGGGCAAGTTTTCGGAGAGCCGTGAGGCCGGCCGCGCTGCCGATGTCCAAGCTGCAAATGACGCCGAAGTAACCAGTGGCGTCGCGACCAAATTGCTGTGGGGCGACACACATCTTCATACCGCCAATTCGATCGACGCCTTTGGTTTCGGGGTGAAGCTTGGTCCCGAAGAGGCTCTGCGCTTTGCGCGCGGCGAAGAAGTTACCTCGACCTGGGGAATCAAGGCGAAGCTATCCCGCCCGCTCGACTTCCTTGTGATCGCGGACCATTCGGGCGGCCTTGGCGCGACCCGCGCGCTCTATGAAGCGCCGCGTTTCATGATCAAGGACAAAACGCT
This sequence comes from Sphingomonadales bacterium, assembly GCA_021298455.1. Classification (GTDB taxonomy): domain Bacteria; phylum Pseudomonadota; class Alphaproteobacteria; order Sphingomonadales; family Sphingomonadaceae; genus Sphingorhabdus_B; species Sphingorhabdus_B rara. The sequence continues at coordinate 14,251 of JAJTFR010000005.1, forward strand.
GCTGCGCTGGCATGACTTGATGCACGAAGGACCCGAGGGGATGCAGCGGGTTACCGGCGAATTGATCAACATGGCGGGCGAAGGCGGATTGGGCAAACTGTTTCCACCCGAGCAATCCCGCAAGAATACCGCCAAGATCTGGCAAGGGCATACCGCGATTGTCGAACGTTACAACACGCCCGGCAAATTCACTGCCTTCATGGGTTTTGAATATACGCTGATGCCTAATGGCGACAATTTGCACCGCGTCGTCATGTTCCGCGATGGAAAGCCGCGCGCCGACACGGTGCTGCCATATGATCCCACAGCAGAAGAGACCGAAACGGTCGACAAATTGTGGGACTATATGGATACCTATGAGAAAAAGACCGGCGGCAAAATGCTGGCTATCCCCCATAATAGCAATGTGTCGAACGGACTGATGTTTGAAATGGTCGGCCCTGGCGGCGGGCCGATGACAGCAGATTATGCACGTCGCAGAGCTTCCCGTGAACCGCTGGTCGAAGTGACGCAGATCAAGGGCGACAGCGAAAGCCATCCCTTTCTCTCACCCAATGACGAATTTGCAGGATTTGGCGACGCCGGGTGGGACACCGGCAATCTGACCATGCAGCGCGCCAAGACGCCCAACATGCTGGGCGGCGATTATGTGCGTGAAGCCTTGAAGCGCGGACTGGCAATCGAAGCGAAAACCGGCGTCAATCCATATAAGCTCGGCATGATCGGTTCTACCGACAGCCACACCGCACTCGCCACAGGTGACGAGGATAATTTTTTCGGCAAGCATTCGGGCGGCGAACCCAATGCGCGGCGTGCATCTGATCCGCAAAATCTGGGCACCCGTGCAGGGCGTATTGGCTGGCATTATCTGGCAGGTGGTTATGCTGCGGTCTGGGCAACCGCGAACACTCGCGCAGCGATATTCGATGCGATGATGCGCCGCGAGGTCTATGCGACCACCGGCCCGCGGATGCAGGTGCGTGTCTTTGGTGGATGGGATTTTACTAGCAAAGACTGGGTGGGCGATTGGGTCAAGAACGGCTATGCCCGTGGCGTTCCAATGGGTGCAGATTTGAAACCCGGCCGCGGCAAACCTAGCTTCCTGATTTCTGCACTGAAAGACCCCGATGGCGCCAATCTCGATCGGGTGCAGGTAGTCAAAGGCTGGGTCGATGCGTCAGGCAAAATGCAGGAACGGATATTCGATGTCAGCTGGTCTTCACCCGAAAAGCGCAAGCTGATCGGCGGCAAGCTGACACCGGTGGGTGATACAGTCGATATCACCAAGGCAAGCTACAGCAACAGTATTGGCGCACCTGAACTGCGGACCGTTTGGAGCGACCCGGAATTCAACCCGGCCCAGCGCGCCTTTTACTATGTCCGCGTGCTCGAAATCCCGACCCCGCGCTGGGTACTGTTTGATCGCATACGTTATGGCGCCAAATTGCCGGCGAACGCTGAACTGAAGTCACAGGAACGCGCCTACACATCGCCTATCTGGTATGTTCCGAAGGGGTAATCCTGCGCACCGAAAAGAGCGGGCGGGGTAGCTTCACTCCGCCCATTGCTTGTTCAACGCCATGTCGGGATCGACAATGACCATCAAGCGGCGCATTGCAATATGGGCAAGGCGTTGCACCTCGACCTTGCGGCGCGCGGGCGCCAGCGGCGCAAGTGCAGCCGGACGGATGATTTCAGCGCCATAGGCATCCGCGACAATCAATCCGGTCCGCGCCGGCAAAAATCCCTCGCCCTCGATCGGCGCATGATCGAAACCTGCGGGCACCGCCCAGAAGAAACGGTCACAATAATCCAGATATTCGGGCCATTTCTGGTCGCCGAGCAGATCGGCACGCGAGACCTTAATCTCGACAATGATCACCTCTCCCTTAGCGTTAAGCCCCATCAGATCAGCACGCCGATTGTTGCGCAGCGCCACTTCGGGTTGTACCATGATCTGGTTGCGCAGGAATAGGCGGCTGACGCCGCGGGCGACCGCCGCCGAATCGATTGCGGGTATGGTGGATACGCTTGCCATAACCACGAATTAGAACGAAGGAGGAACAAGATAAAGCCCTTTCTGGCTTGGCAGCCTGTCGCCGCACCGATAGGGTCAGCGCCATGAAAGAGAAAACAATCGCCGAGTTGGCCGCCGAGCAGGGCGGGTTCAATCCCGAACTTGCTATAAGGTTCATGGGCACGGCGGGGCATGGCGGATTCCTTGGCATGGATTATGTCGGCCACGGCAATGATTGGGTTGAACTGTCGCTCAATTGGCGCGAGGAACTGGTCGGCGACCCCGATACTGGGGTTCTCGCCTCAGCCGTGGTGATCAGCCTGATGGATAATGCGACGAGCATGGCGATCTGGACACGGCTCAACGAATTCCGGCCGCAGGTAACGATGGACCTGCGCGTCGATTATCTGCGTCCATCACCAAAAGGCGCACGGGTTTTTGGCCGGGGCGTCTGCTATCACCTGACCCACAGCGTCGGCTTTGTCCGCGGTGTCGCGCATAATGGCAATATTGACGAGCCTCTGGCGCATGTCAGCGGCACCTTCATTCGGGTGGGGGATCGTCTAGGATGAGCACACAACCCTTAACTAGAGCGCAACTGCCACCCTACGCCCGGGCGCTCGACATGGCGATCATCGGGCTACATAATGGCGCACCGCTGATCGAAATGCCTTTTGCCAATAAGGTGCAGGGACGCCCCGGCTTCCTGCATGGAGGTGCGATTTCCGGCTTGCTGGAAATGGCAGCGGTGGCTGCTGTCCAGCATGCGCTGCACCAGCGCGGCGATCATGATACCCGTTACAAACAGGTCAATGTAACAATCGATTTCATGCGCGGCGGCCTTCCCCAAACGACCTATGCCGTGGGTGAAATCGTACGACTTGGCCGGACGATGGCCAATGTCGAAGCCCGCGCTTGGCAGGATGATCCGGCAAAACCGACCGCCATGGCCTATCTGCACTATCTGCTGAAACGCGATTAAGCGCTACCGCCCCAAATATAGCGAAGATCAGGCTTCGCCGTGGGTTTCGACCAAAGCGGCGACCAAAGCTTCTTCTGGGGTCTTGCCGCCCCAGATGATGAACTGGAACACCGGGTAAAAACGCTCACATTCATCGAGCGCAACATCGATGATCGTCTGCGCCTGATCGATTCCCAGCAAACCATTGGGCGGCAACAGGCTGCCATGGCGGAAAAGCAGTAACCCGTTCGATGACCAGAGATCGAAATGGCCAATCCACAGCTGTTCGTTGATCAGCCCGAGCGCCTTGTAAACGGCGTCGCGTTTGTCGCTAGGCACGGTGACGTCCGGCATCACGAGTAACTGCAGGGCATTGTCTTCTTCACGCCAGATCGCCCGGATCTGATAGCTGGTCCAACTGCCCTTGAACTCGGCGCTTACTTCTTCGTCGCTTACAGGCTCAAATTCCCAACCGCGGGCATCGAACAGCGCGGCCAACATATCGAGCGGCGCGGTTTCTTCGCGCTCGAACTCGGCAAAATCTTCGTCCTGATCGCGCATTACGGCCCTATTACTATGTTATATTCCGTAAATGCCCTTCGACGGACTCGCGCGCAATAGACCTGCGCCGAAACGGCGCATTAGTCTGTGGGCGATCTGTGGATAAGGCCGCGCGGCGGGCTTAGCTGCGCGGCGCGGCTTTCTTGCGTGGAGCAGCCGAACCGGCCGAAGCCTTGCTGAGCGCAGCCTCCAGTGCGGCAACACGGCTCTTCAATTCTTCCGACTCCGCGCGCGCCGTTGCCGCCATCTGCTTTACCGCGTCAAATTCTTCACGGCTAACAAGATCCATACCAGCAACCCATTCGCGCGTGCGTTCGCGAAAGCCGGCCTCAGCCTCACGCCCCATACCCGCAACCGTTCCGGCAACGCCGTTCATAAATTTCGAAAGATCGTCAAAAATGCGCTTGTCGCTCTGCATGGGTCAAACTCCGATTTCGGAAGAGGCTGCAGGAACATATAGGCGCTCCGCATCCGGGTTCAATTGATCGATCTGGTAATTGAGGATCGCGGCAAAGCTAAGCCAGGCGAGATAAGGGACCATTAGCCACGCCGCCAGCGCGCGGATACGGCCGAAAACTAACGTCGTCACCAGCGCGGAAATCCAGATTGCCAGCAGTAGGTAAAAGGCAGCGCTGACTTCGTGGCGGCCAAAGAATAAAGGCGACCAGAAAAGGTTCAGCGCGAGTTGGAGCAGGAACAGGCCGATGGCAATGCCGCGCAGCCGCGCACCACGTGCGTTGAGGATGATCGCGAGCGCAATTCCCATCAACAAGTAGAGAATTGGCCAAACAACACCGAACAGCCAGCCGGGCGGCTGCGCCTCGGGCTTCACCAACTCCGCGAACCAGGCATTATCCTCACCCGATCCGGAAACCGTTCCTGATAAAAACCCAAGCAGCATGATTGCCGGCACGACAACGAGCGCCCAGCGCACGAATGACATGCGCAATTGCGAAGCTGATGCAAGCTGGCTCATTTCTCTCCTCCGACAGAATCATCTGCAAAGGCAATTCTTACGCACGGCACGCCGATACGACAAGGCCGCTCGCCCTTTTGGGGCAAGCGGCCTGTCCTGTTTTCAAACGCTTGGCGCGGATCAGGCCTTGCGGCTGCCCGAAAGACCCATCGAACCAAAGGCACCTGCCTTTACTTCGCCGCTGATGCTGTCGCCATCAACAGTGGCGGTGCAATCGAGCGTCATCGGCATGGGCACGGTCATGTCCATCTTCCAGCTGATCGTATTGCCGTCCACGCTGCCGCTGGCGATGTCCATCGAACCGAGGCTGCCGGCCATCTTGCCGGTGAAGCTGCCGCCATCGCTATTGATGGAAAGCACCGACTTCTGGTCACCCATCGGGCTCTTTACAGTGACATCCCAGTCGCCATCTACTGCTGCCATTTACCTTCTCCTATTTACTTCGGGGGTTAATTTGCATTGGTGTCAGCAGACTTAGCAGCTTCACCCTGCATTTCAATCGGCAATCCCAGCGCCTCAAGCTGCGGCTTCACCTTGGCCGCATCGCCCACAACAACCCAGGTCATATTGTCGATATCGATCTTCGACTTGAACGTTTCGGTCATGGCCTCGGGCGTCATCGCCTGATACTTGCCAGCCAACTGTTCAGCATAATCGAACGGACGCTTGAACAATGCATCGGCTCGCATCTGGTTGAGCACCGCCGACGACTGTTCATAGCTACCAGGCAGTTCCAGAATGTTGCTGACAACCGTTGTGTCGCGCTCTTCCTTCGTCACCGGCTTGGCACCCGCCAGATCCTTTGCCTGGTCAATCAACACTTTGAGCGACGGACCGGTCTGGTTGGTCTGGACTGGCGCCTGAATGACGAAGGACACGCGATCCTCATTCCCGCCCACGCCCGAACGGACGCCATAGGACCAGCCCTTGGTTTCACGCAGGTCCATGTTGATCCGCGAGGTGAAATCGCCGCCGAAAATCTCGTTCGCGCTGCGCAGCGTGAGCAAGTCGTCACTACCCTTTGCGTCAAGCACCTTGCCGCCAAGGATGAACGACTGCGGTGAGTTGGGCCGGTCGATCAGCATCACCCGAGCCTTGGGAGCGGGTAGCGCCACGTCGAAATTTTTTGCAGGTGCAGCTGCGCTTGCAGGCTTCCACTTTCCGAACTGCTTGTTGAGCAATTGCGTGATTTCCTTCAGGCTGGTGTCGCCGACCACGAAAATCTCGGCCTTTGCAGGATGGATCCAGCCATTGTGGAATGCGGCGACATCCTCGCGGGTTAGCTGGCGAACTGCTGCTTCATCGCCGGTACCGGTCTGCGGTCCGCCATAGGGATGCGCCTTGCCAAAGATCATCTGCGGCAGCGCGCGCAGCGCGATACCCTGCGGCTGGTTCTTTTCGCCAGCGATCCGCGTCAACTGCTGGATGCGCACCCGTTCCAGATCCTTGGGCGCGAAAGCCGGGTTCTTGACGACATCAGCCAGAAGATCGATCGACGCAGCAAGGTTCGGCTTTACGGCCCGCAGGCTGGCAATCGTGCGATCCTGGGTCGAGCTGACATTGATGTCCGCACCCAGGCGCTCTTCGGTTTCGGCCAGCTGGGTTGCCGTTAGGCTGGTGGTGCCTTCGGTCAGCAGATTGCCCATGATGTTCGATACGCCGCGCTTGTCGACAGGATCGGCGGCATAGCCAGCGTTAAAGCTGACGGCCACGCGCACGGCAGGGACAGCAGCACGGCGCGCGAAATGCACCTTGATGCCATTTTTCAGAGTGCCGGTTTCAACCGCCGGAAAATCCAGCGGAGGATTTGTGCCGGGCGCGGGCATCTTGCTGCGGTCAGCGGTTACTGCGCCGCCAGCCGCCGGCCCGTCGCTTCCGGGCGCGACATAAAAGGCCGGCGCAGAGAGCGTTCCGGTGCGCGCGCCGCCGCCCGAGGCGACTTCCTTATAGGCTTCGCGCTCACCCGGGGTGACGCGGATTTCGAGCACCGGGCGGGTCAACCATTTCTGCATTGCGGCGGTAACGGTTTCCGGCTTCAGCGCGGCCAGTCGTTCCAGCTCTTTCTTATAATAGTTGGAATCGCCCGTGTAGAGTTGACCTTCAGCCAGAGCGACGGCCTTGCCGCCAAAACCGCCAACCTGTTCAAGGCCGTCAATCCGATCAGCAGCCTCGCTTGCCGCAACGCGCTGGACCTCATCGGCGGTCGGACCCTTGGCGATGAAATCGGCCATGACTTCATCGAGCCGCTTGGCAAGCGCATCGGCATCGCCGCCGGGCTTCACATCAGCTTGCACCCAGAACAGGCTGCCGTGGACGAAAGGCAGCACGAAGGAGGAGACGGAGACCGCCTTCTGTTCTTCACGCACAAGAATATTGTCGAGCCGTGAGCTTGCGAGGCCACCAAGCACCGATGCACCGGCACGCAACGCAGTGAATTCAGGATCAGCAAGACCCGGAACAACCCAGTTGCGGTAGATGCGTGTGGTCGGCACCTTGTCCTTCATGTCGATACGGACAGGCTTGTCGAGCGTAGTGATCGGCGCATTGACGGGAGGTACATCGCGCCCCTTCGCGATATCGCCGAACCATTTTTCAACCAGCGGCTTAGCTTGTGCGGCATTTACATCACCGGCAAGCACCAGAACGGCATTATTGGGCCCGTAAAAATCCTTGAACCACTGTTTGAAATCATCAAGCTTCGCTGCCGACAGATCCTCAAGGCTGCCGATCGTGTCATGATGATAGGGGTGGCCTTCGGGAAAAAGCGCAGCCGAGCGGGCATAGTCGACAAGACCAAAGGGCTGATTGTCGCCTTGGCGTTTTTCGTTGGAAACGACGCCGATCTGATTCTTCACCGCTTCTTCGGTCAACCCGCCAAGCAGGTGACCCATACGGTCGCTTTCAAGGAAGAGCGCGGATTCAAGTGCGCCGGTCGGCACCGTCTGGAAATAATTGGTGCGATCAAGCCAGGTCGTACCGTTCAGGTCGGTCGCGCCAATCTGCTTGGTATATTGGAAATAGTCGCCGGGGGCATTTTCGCTGCCGTTGAACATGATATGTTCGAAAAGATGGGCAAAACCCGTCTGGCCCTTGGGCTCATGCTTTGATCCGACGCCGTACCAGATCGACACTGCAACAACCGGCGCCTTGCGGTCCTCGTGGACAATGACGGTTAGGCCATTGTCAAGCTTGAACACCTCGTGCGGGATGCTCACGGTCTTGACCAGGTCCGCTACCGGCGCAGGTGCCGGCGCCTTTTGCGCGACCGCAGCGCCCGAGAGCGCGATTGTGGATGCGGCAAGCGCCAGCGTCAATTTACGGATCATATATGCTCTCCTCAGCGAAACTTGCTGCCGTTTTCAGGCGAATGCGAATGGATATAGTTGCGAATGCGGCGATTCCAATGCGGGTAAATCCCTTTTCGACCAATGGGCGAACAACACCGATAATCGTTTTTAGATGATCGGTTTCACGGACGGTAGCGCCGCTTTGCATTTTTCAGCGCGTCGGCCCATTCGAAATGCACCGGCTTGTACTTGCCAGCAACAAACAGCTTCATCTGGTCGGTATAATGCGGAGATTCCGGGCGGCTGGTAGCCGCACCATAGGGCTGGATCGATTCCGACACGACCTTACCCGCCTTGTCCCAGCGGACCAGCATGACGAAGCTATCGCCATGGCGTACACGCATCTTGCCATCAGGCTGGTCTGCATCCCACATCGTGGTCGCGCGCAGCGTATCATTGCCGCCCATTATCGGCAGATCCACCTTGCCGCGCCGCAACCGCTGGATATCTCCCAATGCCGGATCGATGCGCCCGTAACGTTCGTTGAATTCATCAACCACCTGCTGCAGCGTTTCACGCGGATCGGGAAGCGGTTCACCCCGCCAGTTCAGTCGGGCAGCTTGGCGGATCAGCCGTTCAGCGATCGCATCGGCCCGCCCCTTACCGTCGCTCGACCAATCCCAGCCGGCGAGCAGTTGCTGCGCCTCGGCGAGTTTCGGATCATCCTTGACGTCTGCCGCCAGCAGGCTGTCCATCCAGCCCCTGACCCAACTCGATTTAGCATAGCGCGTGTCCATCTTGATCGCGACCAACTCCTCAGGCGTAATCGAGCGGTCGGCCATCATCAGCGCGGTGCCCTGGATACCGCGATTGGTCATCCCCAATTCGATGCCTAGATAGGGCGACTGCTTCGCGGGATCGAGTTCGGAACCAGGCCCCGCGGCGAGATAAGGGGTGTTGTTCGCATTTTGCACAAAGCCCGATGCCGGTGCGACAATCTTCGGATAGCGCTCGAAGGGCACAGGGCCTTTCCAGACTGGCGCCGAAATATCGCCGGGCAGTATCTTCGTATAGTCAAAACCCGGTTTCCGGTCCGGGAACAGCGCATTGTAGACATAGGCAATGCGGCCCGTCTTGTCGGCATAGATGAAATTGGTGCCGGTAATGCCGCCAATGGACATAGACCGGGTCCATTCTTCCCAATTGGTCGCCTTGGTATTGCGATAATATTGTTCGACCGCCTTCACATTATCGATACCGGCATAGCGGATTGCAAAGCTTCCCTTTGCGTTACGTATAACCGGGCCATGGACTGACCTGTAAAGGGTCTGCGGTACCGGAATGGTGAACCAGCCGAACTTTACCGGCAGCCAGACCCTTTCGGCCTGCAGTGGCAACCATTTGCCATCATAGCGGTATTTGTCGCCTGCCTCGTTCAGCACGAGTTTGAAAATATCAACCAGATCAGGGCGGTTCACCGTGTTGGTCCAGCCAAGGTGCCGGTTATGGCCGAGCAGCACAAAGGGCGAGCCAGGGAACAACGCGCCAGCCATGTCGAGCCCCTCACCCGAATGCATCACCGCCTCATACCAGGCGACTTGCCCCTCTAGCGGCTGGTGCGAGTTGGAAATAAGCCAGGTCTTGCCATCAGCCATGCGACTGGGCGCGACCGCCCAAGCGTTCGAGCCGTTCATTTCCGGATCGCGACCGATCGGCGTCATCGCAGCCGCACTCTCCTTTGGCGGATCCTCGCCTTCGGTGAGTTTGCCGATATAATTGTCGAGCCCATAGAAAAAGGGTGCGCGCAGCACAAAGCCCGCGACGATATCCTTGCCGTTGACCGGGAAAAGTTTTGACAGCCGCACCTCTTCGGGATGCTTGGCGGCATAATGATTCAGGCCGGCGGCATAAGCGTCAAGAACCGCGCGGACATCGGCAGGGATTTCGGCGTAGTGGCGCTCGACCGTGTCGCGCACGCCGAGCAGATGATAGACATAATCGACCTTCGCACCATCCTGGCCGGCAAGCGCGCCATAGCGGCCACGCGTCATCGCAACGACCTCCTCAATCGTTACAAAATCATCCTCGCTATGGGCATAGGCAAGGCCATAAGCGGCATCGGCATCGGTTTTGCCATTAATATGCGGAACGCCAAAGGCATCGCGTGCAATTTCTACGTCATAGCTATGCTGGGCGGGCGGTGCCGTTTGTTCGGCTGCCAGTGGTTCCCAGAACATTGCCGTTGCAGCCGCCGTCGCGATCACAGTCGCGCCGCCCAAAAGCCATTTACGCTTCATTTCCATCTCCCCCCATTACCGCTCTTGCTGACTGAGACCTCGAAGGCAGCAAACATGCCTGTCCTGCAAATGTGATCTTGTATCAAGTGCGGCTTCGCTTACATGTCGCGGAATAACCGAGTTTCAGGGAAAGGATAGCTTGTAAAATGCGTCGTCACATTATCGCGCTTGCGCTGGCCTCAATTGCCATTCCGGCAGCCGCGCAATCGACCATCGGATCGGGGATCGAACCTTCTACCGTGGCCAATAGTCAGACCCGTCCGGTCGAATTTGCTGCCAAGCCCGGCGATGGCGGCGTTCTCGCTATCATCATGGGCAGCGCCGAACTGCCCGACATCGGCCTTGATGCCGCTAGTGCGGCCTCGGTGAAGGCGGCAGTGGCTGCCGCCAAGTTCGAGGGCAAGGCCGGCAACCATCTGTCACTGCGAGGCATCGGCAATTATGCGCGCATTTACCTGATGGGCACAGCAGGTGACGGCGATGCAGCAAAGCGGATGCGCGAAGCCGGCGGCAAGGCAGCGCAAGATCTGAAAGACGAAGCGCACATGATTTCGATCACGGGCGGCCTTTCGTCTTCCGATGCAGCCGCAGTCGCACTGGGCTATAATCTGGGTCAATATCGCTTCGACCGTTACAAGACGGTCGGCAAAACCCCCCTGCCCACGCAGAAGGTCACTGTCGTCACCGCCGACCCGCGCGCGGCCGATAGTGAATGGCAGAGCCGCGGTCGTGCACTTGTCGACGGCGTAACTCTGTCACGTGATCTGGCGGCAGAGCCTGCCAATGTCCTCTATCCCGAAGCGTTTGTCACACGTGTTCGCGATGCCTTTACCGGCGTTGCCAATGTGAAGATCGAAGTGCTCGACGAGGCTGCAATGCGACGTCTCGGCATGGGCAGCATCGCTGGCGTCGGTCAGGGTTCGCGTCGCCCCCCCCGTATGCTTCTGGTCGAATATAATGGCGGCGAAGGCGCACCCCTCGCGCTGGTCGGCAAAGGCATCACCTTCGATTCGGGCGGCACTTCATTGAAGCCGGGAGCAGGCATGTGGGAAATGAAAGCCGACATGTCC
>JAJTFR010000005.1:25462-29381 GCA_021298455.1 Sphingomonadales bacterium
GGAAATGAAGGCCGACATGTCCGGCGCCGCTTCGGTGATGGGTACGGCACTCTCGCTCGCCAAGTCAAAGGCGCCGGTTAACGTGGTCGCGGTCGCGGCACTGGCTGAAAACATGCCCGGCGGCAACGCCCAACGGCCCGGCGATGTCGTTCGCACGATGAGCGGCAAGACGATCGAGATCCTCAACACTGATGCCGAAGGCAGGCTCGTGCTTGCCGACGCCAATGAATATGTCATTAGCACCCGCAAGCCTGCCGGCTTGGTCAATATTGCGACGCTGACGGGATCGATCGTCGCTGCTTTGAACGACGAATATGCCGGCCTTTTCGCGCGCGATGACAGCCTTGCCAGCGCAATTGCCACGGCGGGGAAGAACACTGGTGAGGAAGTGTGGCGGATGCCGCTGCACAAAAACTATGGCGATGACATGAAATCCGACATTGCCGACATCAAGAATGTCGTCGAAGGCGGCGGGCCGGGCGCAGGCCTTGGTGCGCACTTTGTCGGCTTTTTTGTCGACCCGGCAACCCCCTGGGCGCATCTCGACATTGCCGGCGTCAACTGGGCCGATCGCAGCGACGCCTTGACCCCGAAGGGCGCCTCGGGCTGGGGCGTTCGCATCTTGGATGAACTAGCCCGCAACTGGAAGCCGGCGAAGTAACGCTTTTCCCCCTCCCGCCAGCGGGAGGGGGCCTTCCTATCCCGTGATCATTGCTCGCAGATCGCTGACGGGATTGGTCTTATCGACCGGCGTGTCGAAGCAGCCGCGACGATATTCAATCGGCAAAGGCATCTGAAAAAAACTAAAGTTCCAATCCCGCAAATGCCGGATTTGGACAACCCACCCCCTTGTGTGACATAAATGCAACATTACATCTGCACAGGAGGCTTCCTAAATTGTTTTTGGGGAAGCGATGACATGAGGGACTGGCAGATATGAATCTCGAAAAATTTACTGATCGGGCAAAGGGCTTTCTGCAATCAGCGCAGACAGTTGCGATCCGGATGAGCCACCAACGGATCGGACCCGAGCATCTGCTGAAGGCGCTGCTTGAAGATGAGCAGGGCATGGCATCCGGGCTGATCCGCGCGGCAGGCGGCGACGCAGCGGCGGCGCTGCGGGAAACCGATGCTGCACTGGCCAAGGTGCCTGCCGTCACCGGTGGCGGCGCACAGCAACCCCCGGGCCTCGATAATGATGCGGTACGCGTTCTCGATCAGGCCGAACAAGTCGCGCAAAAGGCTGGCGACAGCTTTGTCACCGTTGAGCGCATGCTCCTCGCGCTGGTGCTATCGACCTCGACCAGTGCGGGCAAGGCACTCGCCGCAGCGGGCGTTCGCGCCGAAGGTTTGAATGCCGCGATCAATGCACTGCGCGGCGGCCGCACTGCAGATACGTCAGGCGCAGAGGATCGCTATGACGCGCTGAAGAAATTCGCGCGCGACCTGACCGAGGTGGCGCGCGCGGGCAAGCTCGACCCGGTGATCGGCCGTGACGAAGAAATCCGCCGTACCATCCAGATCCTTGCCCGCCGTACCAAGAATAACCCCGTACTGATCGGCGAACCCGGTGTCGGAAAAACCGCAATCGCCGAGGGCCTCGCACTGCGCATCGCCAATGGCGACGTTCCCGATTCCTTGAAGGACCGCAAGCTGATGGCGCTCGATATGGGCAGCCTGATTGCCGGCGCCAAATATCGCGGCGAGTTTGAAGAACGGCTGAAAGGTGTTTTGGACGAGGTCAAACAGGCCGAAGGCGATATCATCCTGTTCATCGACGAGATGCACACGCTTGTCGGTGCCGGCAAGGGCGAGGGCGCGATGGACGCGTCGAACCTGCTAAAGCCGGCATTGGCGCGCGGTGAACTGCATTGCATCGGTGCCACCACGCTCGACGAATATCAGAAGCATGTGGAGAAAGACCCCGCACTGCAACGGCGCTTCCAGCCGGTTTTTGTCGGGGAACCGACGGTCGAGGACACCATTTCAATCCTGCGCGGTCTTAAGGAAAAATATGAACTGCACCACGGCGTGCGGATCACCGACGGCGCGCTGGTGAGCGCAGCGACACTTTCGCACCGCTATATCTCCGACCGTTTCCTGCCAGACAAAGCGATCGACCTGATGGACGAGGCCGCGTCGCGGCTGCGCATGGAAGTTGAATCCAAGCCCGAAGAAATCGAAAATCTCGACCGGCGGATCATCCAGCTGAAGATCGAGCGAGAGGCGCTGCAGAAAGAAACCGACGCCGCATCGAAGGACCGTCTGACGACGCTCGAAGAAGATCTTGCTGTGCTGCAGCAGCAATCGGCCGACCTAACCAGCCGCTGGATGGCCGAAAAAGAAAAGATTTCGGCCGAGGCGCAAATCAAGGAACAACTCGATGCGGCCCGTATCGAGTTGGAACAGGCGCAACGCAGTGGCGATCTCGCCAAGGCGGGCGAGCTGCAATATGGCACGATCCCTGGCTTTGAACGGCAGCTTGCCGATGCCGTTGCAGTCGCCGGCAATGCCATGCTGCGCGAAGAAGTAACCGCTGAGGATATCGCCTCCGTGGTCAGCCGCTGGACCGGTATCCCAGTCGACAAGATGATGGCGGGCGAGCGCGAAAAACTGCTCAAGATGGAAGAATGGCTCGGCGCACGGGTGATCGGACAACAGGATGCCGTCGGAGCCGTGGCAAAAGCTGTTCGCCGTTCGCGCGCGGGCCTGCAGGATCCGAACCGGCCGCTGGGCAGCTTCCTTTTTCTTGGCCCGACGGGCGTCGGCAAGACCGAGCTGACCAAGGCGCTCGCCGAATTCATGTTCGACGATGATAATGCGATGGTGCGCATCGACATGAGCGAATTCATGGAAAAGCACAGCGTTTCTCGGCTGATCGGCGCGCCTCCGGGCTATGTCGGTTATGACGAAGGCGGGGTGCTGACCGAAGCTGTGCGCCGTCGGCCCTATCAGGTGATATTGTTCGACGAGGTTGAAAAGGCGCATAGCGACGTTTTCAACGTGCTGCTGCAGGTGCTTGACGATGGCCGGCTGACCGATGGTCAGGGCCGTGTGGTCGATTTCTCGAACACGCTAATCATCCTGACCTCGAACCTGGGCAGCCAATATCTGGCCGCCTTGGGCGATGACGAAGATGTCGAAAAAGCCGAGCCGCAGGTGATGGAAGTCGTTCGCGCGCATTTCCGCCCCGAATTCCTGAACCGTCTAGACGAGATCATCCTGTTCCACCGTCTGGCGGCCCAACATATGGCCCCCATTGTCGACATCCAGCTCGGCCGGGTCAGCAAACTGCTGAAAGATCGCAAGATCGTCATCGAACTGACCGAAGCTGCGCGCAATTGGCTAGGCCGGGTCGGCTATGATCCGGTCTATGGCGCGCGGCCGTTGAAACGGGCCATCCAGCGTCCTGTACAGGATCCGCTGGCCGACCTGATCCTGCGCGGCGACGTGCCCGATGGATCAATGGTTCACATCGACGAAGGCGACGGCGCGTTGAAGTTCGCGGTCAGCTGATCAGCGCGATGGGGTGCGGATGTCGAAAGCGATGGTGAGCCACTCGCCATCGTCAAACGGCACCGTCCCGTGCCACATTGTTGAGGGGAACAGTGCGAGCCGTCCGGGCTTGGGTTCGATCCGCAGATAAGGCGCAAGATCGAGACGCAGGTCGGGCGGCGGCGCACCCAGCTCGAGCCAACCGGCAGGCGCAGCCCCCAGATCGTCGGGCAGCGCGACATAGAGCGCCGAACTAATCCAGCCGACCGGATGGGTATGGACGACATGGAAGCCCTGCGCGCCCAGCCGGACCGACCAGGCGCCTTCGAAATGCACCGCCCCTCTTAATGTACCAAGAAGGGGGTGGCCTTCGACATGCGCCGGCAAGGCATCAACATAAGCGCGCACTGCATCGACAATATGC
>JAJTFR010000140.1 GCA_021298455.1 Sphingomonadales bacterium
AGGGACTTAGCGGCTCGGCCTTTGGTGCCGCACTTGTCAGAACAAAGGTGGTCACCCCCGCCATCACCAAAAGCGCCGAAAAGCTGAAAAGTTCTAGGATACGGATACGGCGTTCGTCGCCTAGCCATCCCGCTGCATCAGACAGCCGGCGACGCCAACTGGTATGCGCTTCTAAGGAACCGGGCTGAACCGTTGTTGCCATTAAGCAACTAATGCCAGCTTATGCGTTGCGCGAAAAGCACATTGTTGCAAAAATAACTCGCTTTGTCCGTTCAGGAGCGCGTTTCGCCGGTACGCGTCGCTCCGATCCCATAGTCAGACAGCTTTTTCCGCAGCGTGTTGCGATTGATACCGAGCATCGCAGCGGCGTGCAATTGATTGCCCTTTGCCTGCCGCATCACTGCCTGCAGAAGCGGCCTTTCAAACGCCGCTAGCGCGCGTGCATAAATTCGCTCGCGGCTTGAACCGCGCTGCTTCTGCTCAGCCATAAACTGCAAAACAGCTGCGTCAAAGGTGCAACCACCAATTGTCGGTTCCTGACCTTCGGCTTGCGGCAAGGCAATCTGACGAATGCTTGCTTCTGAAATCCGGTCCTCTCGTGTGTTGAGGGCGATGCGATAAACAAAATTCTTCAGTTCGCGGACATTGCCACGCCAGGGCATGGTGGTCATCAGGGCAATCGCATCATCGTCAATCTGCTTCGATGGCAGCCCTTCAGACGTCGCCAGCGACAAGAAGTGCCTGGTCAGCAGGCCGATATCCTCCGGCCGAGCGCGCAATGGGGGGAGTGCGACAGGAACAACGTTCAGCCGGTAATATAGATCTTCGCGGAATTTGCCTTCCGCGATCAACGCCTCCAGATCCTGGTTGGTCGCAGCGATGATCCTGACGTCAAGCCGGATGCTCGCCTTGCCGCCAATACGGCTGATGGTGCCGCTTTGAAGGGCGCGCAACAGGCGCGTTTGTGCATGATAGGGCATATCGCCTATCTCATCGAGGAACAGCGTCCCGCCCTGCGCTTGTTCAAACCGCCCAATTCCCTGCCCGACCGCGCCTGTAAACGCGCCTTTTTCATGGCCAAAAAGTTCAGCTTCGATCAGTTCAGCGGGAATGGCGGCCATGTTAACGGCCACGAAAGGGCCAGTCTTGCGCTGGCCGAGGCTATGGATTGCCTCTGCCACCAATTCTTTGCCTGTGCCGGATTCGCCAAGGATCAAAACGCTAAGATCATTGCGCAACAGCCGGGCGACCATGCGGTACACATCCTGCATCGCCGCGCTTCTTCCAACCATCGGCATTGTCGCTTCGAGCAAGGTGGCGTTGTCGCTGCTGCTTTCGCTGCGACGTTTGGCAATGCCCTGTTTGACTGCCAGGATCAGTTCATCCAGATCGAAGGGCTTGGGAAAATATTCAAACGCATTGATTTCGCTGGCACGGACTGCGGTGTCGAGTGTGTTTTGCGCCGACATAATGATGATCGGCATGTCAGGACTTAGCGCAATGACCTGATCAAGGCTCGATATCCCGTCGCGGTCTTTCAGCACGACATCGGTCAACATCAAATCATAGCGATTGGCTGAAAGCGCCGCATCGCGTGCATTTGCGCTTTCGCATATATCGACTTCTATTCCCTCGGATTCGAGCGCCGATCGCACAACCATGCCGATTGACGGATCATCTTCGACAATCAGGACCCTATCCGAATTCATATGTCATTCTTTCTGGCTGCAACGGGCAGGAATATCCGGAAAACTGTGCGGGCAGCCGCAGCGTCGCGCTCCACCGATATGCGCCCATGCATTTGGGAGAGATATTTGCGCACAATAGCAAGGCCGAGTCCCTGCCCCTCGCGTTTGGTTGTTACAAAGGGCGAGAAAATTTCGTTCTCAATATGCGGTGCGATGCCCGGGCCATTATCGCTGATGGCAACCTCTACAGGCAGGCGAAGCCCCTGATCGCCTTCGCTGCGAAGTGAAGCTCCCATAACAAAACGCGTGGTGATGCCGATCTGCGGGGTTTCCACGTCCGCCATGGCGTCAATGGCATTCTGGATCAGATTGATCAGCACCTGTACCATGGCGTCGGCCTCAATCTGCACGTCGGGCAAGGATGGGTCGTAGCTGATATCAATCAGCGGCATTTGGCGGTTCGCCGCACGTACCGAGCGAATTGCCCGTTCGATCAACTCATGGATGTTTTCCGCGCCCAATTGCCCCGGCATCACGCGCCCCAGATTCTGCATCTGGTCAAGCAATCGGGCTATCCGGTCGACTTCCTGCACAATCAGGTCAGTAAGCGGGGCCTGTTGCGGTTCAACATTGCGGCTGAGTAATTGCGCGGCCCCCTTGATCCCGGCGAGCGGGTTTTTGATCTCATGCCCCAATATTGCCGGCGTCCCCATTGCCTGCATCTTGCCAGCCTCCGTCTGTTCACCGATCTGGTCGCGAACCGCTTGCCGCGGTACCAGCAGATAGAGCCGGCAATCCGGGTAACCGAGCGGTGTCGATATCATCAAGTCAACATAATTGGCCTGCGCGCCAGTCGTCTGAAAACGCATATTTTGCGCGCTGATATCGCTTTCGCGAACAGCGATCGCTCCATTCAGTCGCTCGCTGGCAAATTGCAGCAGCGCGGGTGCAGGTTCGCCGATCAACCTGCGGCGGCTGCGCCCGAAAAAGGCTTCTGCGGCTTCGTTGGCAAAAAGGATCGCATTGTCGGCACCCGAAAGCAGTAAGGGCAGCGATATGGTTGACAGCAACAGCCCGTCTGGCGGGCGATCTGCCGCAGTCATAATGCTTTCAGGCGGCATCGCGCATCAGCAATGGTTCATAGAAACGGGCAAGTTCACCGAGCACTTGATCAGCATCTTCGATGCGGTTGACATGGTTGCGAAACTCCGCAGACCCGACCAGTCCGCGTGTATACCATCCAATATGTTTGCGCGCGCAGGGAACACCAACCTGTCGTCCATAATGGTCCAGCATCGCGCGATAATGTTCAACGATCAGGGCATATTGAACGTCCAGCGATGGATCGGAAAGCCGCGTGCCGGTGTTGAACCAATGCATGACCTGTCCCAACAGCCATGGCCGACCATAAGCGCCACGACCGATCATGACGCCATCGGCACCACTTTGATCCAGTGCAGTGTCAGCATCCTCGACATTGCAAATGTCACCATTGACGATGACGGGGATCTTCACCGCGTCCTTGACCTTGCGGACAAAGGCCCAGTCAGCACTGCCCTTGTACATCTGGTTGCGGGTGCGTCCATGCACGGTCACCAACTTCGCGCCAAGATCTTCGGCAATATGCGCAAGTTCAGGGGCATTGAGGCTGCCATGGTCCCAGCCCATACGCATCTTGACTGTAACTGGCACTGAAACGGCTTTGACAGTGGCCTCGATCAGGCTTGCGGCGAGCGGCAAGTCGCGCATCAAGGCCGATCCGGCGTCGCCATTGACCACCTTCTTGACCGGGCAACCCATGTTGATGTCGATGATCGCCGCACCGCGATCCTCATTCAGCTTTGCAGCCTCCGCCATTTCCTTCGGCCCATATCCCGCGAGCTGCATGGAGACTGGTTCTTCGGACATGTGCCAAGCGGCTTTTTGCAACGATTGGCGCGTTTCGCGGATCATCGCCTGGCTGGCGATCATTTCGGTGACGTTCAAGCCCGAGCCAAAACGGCGGACAATCGTGCGAAACGGCATATCGGTGACGCCCGTCATCGGTGCCAGAACAACTGGGCAGTCGATTTGTAGCGGGCCGATCTGGATCGGTTTAAGTCTCATCATGATACTCTGATGCTGTGACAGTCGGACAGACTGCCTAAAAATTAGGCAGCGCCCTAACGATATTCGGCTTGGCGTGCAAGGGGCGAGCGACTAAGCGCGCTGCATGATCAACGACAGGCCAATTGCTGCGATCATCGTTGCTGCCGGGACCGGAAGCCGCAGTGGCAGCGATGTGCCGAAACAATATCGGACGGTTTCTGGCAAGCCTATGCTTCGGCATAGTGTCGAAGCTTTTGCAGCACATCCAGCAATATCGCGCATCATCATTGTGATCTCTGATCGACAAGCGCCTTTGGCGGAAGAGGCGCTTGCAGGGCTCTGCGGATTCGACCTAGTCATTGGAGGGGCCGAACGCAGGGATAGCGTAAGAAATGCGCTTCAACATCTTGAAAATATAGAATTCACTGGATCAATCATGATCCATGATGCTGCGAGACCTTTTCTTTCTGTTGCCGTTATGGACCGATTGATCGCTGCCTTGGAAGAAAGCGAGGGCGCCGTACCAGCACTTCCCATCGTTGATAGCTTATCGCGCTGCGACAGTCATTTTCTGCGAGAAACCGTGGAGAGATCGGGACTTTACCGGATCCAGACCCCCCAGGCATTCCGTCACGAAGTCATTTTTGATGCTCACCGGCGCTGGAACCCCGCTGAACCGGCAACTGACGATGCCCGCATGGCAATGGCGGCGGGCTATGACGTGGCGATTGTGGAGGGCGATGAGCGGCTCGCGAAATTCACTTTCGCCGATGACTTCATACGGGAAATAGGGCAATCGGCTCCCATGCAGGACATGCGCACCGGAATGGGTTATGATGTTCACCGCCTCGCGGTAGGTGAAGAATTATGGCTGTGCGGGCTTCAGATCGCGCATGATAAGGGGCTTGCCGGGCACAGCGATGCCGATGTTGCGCTCCATGCGCTGACCGATGCAGTACTGGGGGCGGCCGCACTCGGTGATATTGGCGACCATTTTCCGCCCAGTGACGCCCAGTGGAAAGGGGCCAGTTCCGACCGTTTTCTGGCCCATGCTGTTCAGCTTGCCTCTGCTCAGGGTTTTGCATTGTGCCATCTTGACGTCACGATCATCTGTGAAGCGCCGAAGATAGGGCCGCATAAACAGGGAATGCGTGCTCGGGTCGCGGAAATCTGCGGCATCGCAATCGATAGGGTGTCGATTAAG
>JAJTFR010000141.1 GCA_021298455.1 Sphingomonadales bacterium
CGCCGATCTCGACATATTGGTGGAGCGAGTCGCCCGCCGCAGTCACCGCCCCTTGCTCGTTGGCCGTGATCCGCGCGAAGTATTGACTGAATTGTCGGTTAAGCGGACGCCATTTTACGAGCAGGCGGACATTCATGTACGCAGCGATTCGGGGCCGCACGCCCGCACCGTCAATTCGATATTGGAGGCACTTGCCTGATGGAACGCGTGAAAGTCGATCTGGAAGGTGCCCCTTATGATATCTTGATCGGCGAAGGGCTGATCGACGGGGCGGCCCAACATATTTCATCGCTGGCCCGTAGCGGACGATTTCTGCTGGTGACCGACAGCGACGTTGCAGCCCATGTCCTTCCGCGTTTCAGCGCGGCAATGGGAGGTGCGGGTCTGGCTCTGGAAGTCCATCAACTGCCTGCAGGTGAGGGTTCGAAAAACTGGGCCGAACTTGAGCGGCTGGTCGATTGGCTGCTTTCGCGACATGTCGAGCGCAGCGACCATATCATCGCGCTGGGCGGCGGTGTGGTCGGCGATATTACCGGCTTTGCCGCCCATATCGTGAAGCGCGGCTGCCATTTCGTGCAGGTCCCGACAAGTTTGCTGGCACAGGTTGACAGCAGCGTTGGTGGCAAGACCGCCATTAACAGCGGCGCTGGCAAAAATCTGGTCGGTGCATTCCATCAACCCTCGCTGGTATTGATCGATCCAACGGTGCTTGAAACACTGCCTCGGCGCGAGCTCGGTGCGGGCTATGCAGAGGTGGTCAAATATGGCCTGATCGACGCGCCCGAATTTTTCGATTGGTGCGAAACCAATCTCGACGCCTTCATGGCGGGTAATGCCGAGGCACGCCGCTATGCGATCGCCCGATCAGTCGAGGCCAAGGCTCGTATTGTCGCGGCCGATGAAAAGGAATTGAACGGCACGCGGGCATTGCTCAATCTTGGCCACACCTTCGGCCATGCGCTTGAGGCCGAGACCGGCTATTGCGACACCTTACTGCATGGCGAAGGCGTTGCCGCAGGCATGGCGCTTGCTTTTCGTTATTCGGTAAGGCGAGGCCATTGCCCTGCCGTCGATGCAGAACGCGTTACCGCGCATCTCGAACGGGCGGGACTGCCGGCAAGCCTTCGCACAGCGCATGTCGATGCGAGCGGCGCGCGCCTTGTCGAACATATGCTCCACGACAAGAAAAAGAGCGGGGGCACCCTGCCCTTTCTGCTGGCAAACGGGATTGGCAAAACCTTTCTCGCGCGCGATGTTGACCTTGCCGATGTTGCGGCATTCCTGGACGAAGAACGCGCCCGCTAACCCTTGTCGAGTGCGAAATCGTCGGAGTCGTCACCGCCAAAGCTATGCTGCGCCCCGGCATGCATATTGCCGCTTGCAAATTGTTCGGCCAGTCGCGTTCCATCGCGGCGGCGAAACTCATCGACGGCCTGCATCACGGCAGAGTCACTGGCGCCCAATTCGAGCAATGCCTGCTGGGCCATGCTGATTGACGATTCGAAAACCTCGCGCGTTACCCGCAGACCGCCATCCGGCATCAGCGCAAGCGCCTGCCGCCGGTCATAGGCGCGGACAAAGATGCGGGCCTTGGGAAAGTGGTGACGCAGCGGCTCGAGTGTCTCTGCATCGAGTTCACGATCATCGATGCAAAAAAATATCGCGCAGGCTTCGGCTGCCCCCGCCCGTTCGAGGAGATCGATTCGCGTACCATCGCCGTAAAAGACCTGCCGTCCGAATATCTGGCTCCGCTCAATCTGCTGCGGCTTGATGTCGATCCTCGTCACTTGATGGCCGCCCGCCTGCCTGATTTCCCGGGCCAGTCTCTGCGCAAGGATCATCAGGAATGGCGTGGTCGCCATCGACAGAGTGATGATCGCGCCAAACAGGCTCGCGGCTTCCGGCTCGACAAGCAGCGCCCCTTGCGACGCAGCAAACAGTACAAAACCAAATTCACCGCCCTGGCTCAACAGCAGCGCCATGACGATTGAAGGCCGGTTGCCCAGGCCGAAAAGCCGACCCAGCCCAAAAATGATCGCGGTTTTCACCGCCACAAGGGTGGCCGCCAATCCGACAATCAACAACGGCTCTGCGATAATCACATCAATGTCGAGCATCATGCCCACGGCAAGGAAAAACAGCCCCAACAATATCGATCTGAACGGATCGATATCGGCTTCAAGCTCATGTCGGTAAGGCGAATCCGCCAGCATGACCCCCGCGACAAATGCGCCCAACGCCGCAGATACACCGATTGATTGCATCAGCGCCGCACTGGCACACACGGCAAAAAGGCCGGTCACGATGAAAAGCTCTCGCTCCGACACTCGGCCGACCAAGCGAAGCAATGGCGAGAGGATATAGCGCCCCGCAAGGATCAGACCGGCAATCGCCAGCACCGCATAAATGGCGAGGAGAAACCCGCTTGGTGCGCCCTCGGCGGCAGGGGCACGCGACAATGCGGCAACAATTGTCAACAGCGGGACGATCGAAATGTCCTGAAACAGCAGGATCGCAAAACTCTTTTCGCCATAGTCGGTTTTCAGCCGTCCCCGCGATTGCAGCAGTGGCAACACCTGCGCGGTCGAACTCAACCCCAGCGGAAGGCCAAGCACCAATGCAGCCTGCCAACTGAAGGGCAGGACGAAGGAGATGATCGCAAACATGGCAAGGCCGCACAGCGCCACCTGCAATGGACCGAACAGCAATATGTCGCGCCGCATCAACCACAAACGGGATGGCGACAGTTCAAGCCCGACAAGAAAGAGCAGCAAGATGATGCCAACCTCGGCAAAACCGAGAATGGTTTCCGGATCACCCGATAGGCCAAGCCCGTCAGGGCCAATCACGATCCCGGCAACGAGATAACCAAGAACCGCACCGAGGCCGAGTTTGCGGAACAACAGGACCGCCACCAATGCGGCACCAAGCCGAAGTGCAGCGCCGGTCAGCAGGTCTGTAAGGAAATGATGGCCTTCCGCCATCAGCCCGCCATGCTCAATGCGTCAAGCAAGGCATCATAAGGCAGCAGGATCGCCGCATGCCGCCCGGGATGGTCACTTGCAGGCGCGAAACAAGCAAGTTGCGGCCAAAGTGCGTCAAATGGCCCCGTTCCGGAAAGCGCCGCTGCCAGATCATTGCGCACCTGCGCAATCTCATCTCTTGACCGGCCGGCCGCAACTTCCCGCAACAGCCCTGCAGACGCCTGCCCCAGCGCACATGCGCGGGCGCGAAAGGCCAGCGCTGCCACCTTACCATCGGAAGCAACGCTGACATCGGCGGCAATCTCGCTGCCGCACACCGGCGAGCGGCGCGTGGCACTTCCATGGGCATCGGCAATCCTGTCGCCATGTGGCAGCGATGCTGCCAGTCGCAAAATGTCGCGAGAGTAAAGGTCCGCCTTCTCTGTTTGCGCAGCCGTGCCTGACGCGTCAGCCTGCATTGTCTTCATTGGCCGAAGGTTCTGCAGCGCGCCGTTCGCGCACGAATGAAGACAGCGCATCGCCCGACGCGTTGAGCAGCGGATAGGTGCGTGACGACGTCATCCATTCGGGTCGGCGCGTATCACCGCTAAATATCAGTTCGTAAATCATCACCAGCAGCAAGAATAAGAGGGTCGCACCGATCAGGCCCTTGAGCGCGCAAAAGCCAAAGCCCAGCACGCGATCAAAAGGCCCTAGAGCGGATTGACGACTTTTCTGGCCGATCTTTCCAGCGATAAACTTGCCAAGGGCATAAGTGATGCCGCCAATGGCAAGAAAGGCAAGGACCGCGGCCCCTGCTTCGCTTCCGACCGGCGCGTAAAGCCAGTCCGACACCGGACCATGTAGAAAGCGGATCGCGACGATCATCATGACCCATGCGATCAGCGTCAACACCTCCTGCACAAAGCCGCGCAGAAATCCCATGATTGCGCCTGCACCGATCAGGAACAGGATGATAATATCAAAAGCGGACATGCCGTTTTAGCTAGTCCCGTCCAAGCACATGGTCAACGAGATTGGCGAGCGTGCGGAACGGCTTTACCGTCAAATCATCATGACCAGCGACCGAAGGCGGCACCAGCGCCCGCTGGAAACCAAGCTTCGCAGCCTCTTTCAACCGCAGCGCCGCATGGGCGACCGGGCGTATCTCGCCAGACAAAGCAACCTCACCAAACAGGACGCAATCAGAGGGCAGCGGCCGTTCCGAATGCGCCGAAACCAGTGCAGCTGCGACCGCCAGATCGGCGGCCGGATCGGAAATTCGATACCCCCCTGCAATGTTGAGATAGACTTCGGCGGTCGCAAAGCTGAGCCCGCAGCGCGCCTCCAATACGGCAAGGATCATCGCCAGCCGGCCGCTGTCCCATCCGACGACCGCGCGCCGAGGTGTTGCCCCGCTTGACAGCCGCACCGTCAACGCCTGAATTTCGACAAGCACCGGACGCGTGCCTTCGAGCGCCGGAAAGACAGTAGCGCCTGTCACCTGCTCCGCTCTGTCGGTCAGGAACAGCGCGGACGGGTTGCCCACCTCTGCCAGCCCCTTGTCATCCATCGCGAACACCCCGATTTCATCGGTCCCGCCAAAGCGGTTCTTGTTCGCGCGCAGGATCCGATATTGGTGACTGCGTTCGCCTTCAAAGGCGAGCACCGTATCGACCATATGTTCAAGGACGCGCGGCCCCGCGATGCTGCCATCCTTGGTAACATGGCCGACCAGCATCAGCGCGCTGCCGCGTTCCTTCGCAAAGCGGATCAACTCCTGTGCCGATGCGCGCACCTGACTGACCGTTCCCGGCGCGCCTTCGATCAGATCGCTGTGCATAGTCTGGATCGAATCGATAATCAGCAAGGCCGGCGGCGCGGCCTGACCCAGCGTCGTCAAAATATCGCGTACCGAAGTTGCCGAGGCGAGCCGCACCGGTGCCTCACCAAGGCCCAGCCGGCGCGCGCGCAGCCGAACCTGATCGACGGCTTCCTCCCCCGAGACATAGACAACATCAAGCCCGCGAAGCGCCAGGTTCGCCGCTGTCTGCAACAATAAGGTCGATTTCCCGATCCCCGGATCGCCGCCCAGCAGCGTTGCGGAGCCTGCAACCAACCCACCGCCCAATGCACGGTCAAATTCGGAAATGCCCGTCGAGGCACGTTCCGGCAGCGCAATATCGCTGTTCAGGCCGACAAGCCCCAGATCGCGGCCACCACTTGCCAGATGATGCTTCGCTTCGAAGACGGTGGCTCCAGCCTCTTCGACAAGGCTGTTCCAGTTGCCGCAATCCTCGCACTGGCCTTGCCAACGGGGCGAGACAGTGCCGCATTCCTGACAGACATAACGCTTTTTGGGTTTCGCCATGACCGACTATCTATCAGAACATAGAGGGAACGCCAGAGCGAATTTGTCGGCTCAGCCTATATCTTAGCCGGCATTTGCGATGTCAGATCAAAAGCCGAGGAAGGTCACCTGCTCATTCAGCGGCACGCGTTCACGCTCGAAACCGTTCACGGCATCACTCTCGTCACGATAGCCAATGGCGAGGCCGCAGAAGAGCAGCTGATCTTCGCCGAGCCCGAGCTGGTCTTTGATCGTCTTGCCATACATGCCCATATATTCCTGTGGACAGGTATCGAGGCCTTCTTCCCGGCAAAGCAGCATGATCGTCTGCAGCCACATGCCGGTATCAGACCATTGCGCTTCCTTCATGAATTTGGGGAAATGGCAAAGCAGCAGCACTGGCGCACCGAAGGAGACAAGGTTGGACTGGACGAAATCTGACCGCTGCTTGCCATCATCACGGGCGATGGCCATCGCCCCATACATGGCAGCGCCAACAGCCTGCAGCCGCGCCTTATATTTGTCATGCTTGCCGGGTTCGGAAAAATCATAGTCCATCGGATCGTCGGGCTGGCTTGCCATCAGTCGATCCTGAAGCGCCTTCAACGGCGCGCCGGTCAGTACATGGGATTCCCATGGCTGAAAATTGCAACCCGAAGGCGCCATCCGTGCACGTTCAAGGATACGTTCGATGATCTCGAGCGGCACAGCTTTGTCCAAATAGGCACGAACGGAGCGGCGTGTGGCAACGGCTTCGGAAACAAGCATTTTCAATTTCCCCTGATAAGTACCGTAGCGCGGTAGGCAAAATGACGGTCGCGATCAATAGGCCGAAAGGCGGTATCTGCAAGCGGACCAAACGCCCCTTGCGCGGCTGTGCCCGCGCTGCCACATTTCCCTTATGCGTGAAAAGGAACTGCGACTGGCCCTTATCTGCTATGGCGGGGTCAGCCTTGCAGTCTATATGCATGGCATCACTCGCGAAATCTGGCATTTGGTGCGCGCCAGCCGCGCCTTTCTGGAGGATCAGCCCTCAGAAGGTGGCAGCGAGGATATTTATCGGGAACTGCTGTCGCTAATCGAAGAGACATCGGGCACGCGCCTGCGCGTTTTGACGGATATCATCGCCGGGGCGAGTGCGGGAGGCATCAATGGCGTGTTCCTCTCGCAAGCGATCGTCACCGGCCAGTCGCTGGAACCACTGACCGACCTGTGGCTGAAAAATGCCGATGTCGAAGTGCTGCTCGATCCCGATGCGCGGCCGCTGTCGCGTTTCTCTAAATTCTGGGCTGCGCCCATTGCCTGGGCAATCCTGCGACGACGCGGCGGTGCGGTTGCACGCACAGTCGCGAAAGAGGCGCAGGACGAGGTCGCGACCAAGCTGTCCGGTTTCGTGCGGGCCTCGGCGCCTTTATTGCCGGCTGGGCAGCCGCTCGACCTATACGTCACCGTCACCGATTTTCACGGTCATCGCGAACAGCTGGTGCTGAACAGCCCGGCCAATGTTACTGAAAATGAACATCGGATCACCATCGGCTTTTCAACGCGCGGGCAAGATAGGGGCAAATTGGCAAACCCCATCGAACTTGCCTTTGCCGCGCGGGCAACGGCCAGCTTCCCGGGCGCATTCCCGCCTTTCAATGTTCGCGAAATGGAGGGCCTTTTGCAAAGCAAGGGCACGATATGGGATGGACGGGACAGTTTTCTAAAGCGCATCTTACCGCAGCAATTTGCCGCCGGCACGCTCAATTCGACCTTCCTTATTGACGGATCAGTGTTGGCCAATGCGCCCTTTGCCCAAGCGATCAGCGCACTGCGCAACCGGCCGGCACGGCGCGAGGTCGACCGGCGCTTCGTTTATATCGACCCGAAACCCGGCCTGCCCAGCTTCCGCATCCGGGGGCGCGGACAGGCCGATGAACGCCGCGCCAAACCCCCCGGTTTTTTCGCAACCATCTTTGGCGCAACATCAGACATACCCCGCGAACAACCGATACGCGACAGCCTGAACATGATCGAAGACCAGTCCCGCCGCATCGCGCGCATGCGGGAAATCACCGAGCATCTTGAGGTCGAGGTAGAAGCAATGATCGAAACCATGCTCGGCAAAACATGGTTCCTGTCCAAGGCGACCACCGAAAGGCTGGGCAAATGGCGGCTGACCATGTCGCGAAAATCAGCGGCGGCAACTGGCTATAGCTATCCCGCATATGCCCATCTTCGCCTGATTGGCGTGCTCGACGATATTTTGGCAACCGCCCGCCGCGCTTGGCCAGAGGGCAGTCAGCAGCATTTCCAAGCCTTGCGCACATCGCTTTGGGACGAAATATGCCGCCGCGGGCTTGACCGGATGACGGGCAAGCGGGGCAAGGTAACGGCAGAGGCGTCGATCGGCTTCTTCCGCGATCAGGATGTCCGTTTCCGCATCAGGCGGCTGCGGTTCCTGGCACGGCGGCTTGCAGAAGATATTGAAGGGACAGGTAAGTTGTCGCCTGCTGCGGCAGATACGCTGCGCCACGCAATTTATTCATCTCTGTCCTATTTCCTCGAAGCCGAAACAGCAGAGTTTCTGGGTGTGGATGTGGCAGAGGCGGTGCGCGAAGGCGTTGCCAACCCGGCAAAGCTGCTTGATCAACTCGCCAGCAAGCGCAA
>JAJTFR010000142.1 GCA_021298455.1 Sphingomonadales bacterium
CCAATCCGGCCGTCACTGCGCCGAAAAAGTCCTGCGCCTCGCCACTCAGAAACTCATCGATTTTGGGCGCAGCATGGGCGACACCGCGATCGTCGGGATCCTTGCTGTCGAGAATCCGCAGCGGGTTTTTCTCCAGCCGCGACAGGCTGTCTTCGCTCAAGACATCCTTATGATCATTGAAATAGGTGATCAGCGCTTCGCGCCAAGCATCGCGGCTTGCCGCATCGCCCAGCGTGTTGAGTTCAAGCGCCACGCCTTCCTTGATGCCCAGTTCGTGCAGCAACTGGTCGGCCATCACCAGCAGTTCGACATCTGCTGCCGGTTCCGCCGCACCGATGATTTCAGCGTCGATCTGATGGAACTGGCGATAACGGCCCTTTTGCGGGCGTTCATAACGGAACAGCGGGCCATGCGCCGTGACCTTCATCGGTGCATGCTGTTGCCAGCCATTGGTAAGATAGGCGCGCGCAATGCCGGCCGTGAATTCAGGGCGCAGCGTGATTGAATCCCCCCCGCGATCCTCGAATGTATACATTTCCTTCGACACGACATCGGTCGCCTCACCCAATGAGCGCGCGAAAACCGCGGTCGGTTCGATCACCGGCAGTTGCAACCCCTTGAAACCATAAAGCCGCCGCACACGTTCAAAGGTCGAAACGACATGTGCGAACCGCTCTTCAGTCTCGCCATACATATCCTGTGTGCCACGCACGGGCTGGGGTGTCTGAATCTTTGCCATATTGGGCGGTTCCCTAGCGGGTTTTGTGATAAGGGGGAATAGCCCCCTATTCAGCCTTTCGTCAGGCAAGATATTCGACTAGGGGCCCCGCCAAACAACAAGCAAAAGGCCATCTCCCATGCGCATCGACCTTATCCCCGCCGGCGACAATCCGCCCGAAAGCCTCAACGTCCTGATCGAAGTTCCCATTGGCGGCGAGCCGGTGAAATATGAATTTGACAAGGCGTCGGGCGCGCTATTTGTCGACCGTTTCCTCCACACCCCAATGCGTTACCCTGCCAATTATGGCTTTGTCCCGCATACGCTGGGTGAGGATGGTGATCCACTCGACGCACTGGTCGTCGCCCGTTCGCCCATCATCGCCGGCGCGGTGGTAAAATGCCGTCCGGTCGGCGTGCTATTGATGGAAGATGACAAGGGCGGCGATGAAAAACTGCTCTGCGTTCCGGTGAACGAGACATTCCCTTATTATGCCGACGTCGCAACCTATAAGGACATGCCGCCGATCGTGCTGCCACAGATCGAGCATTTCTTCACCCATTACAAAGACCTTGAACCCGGAAAATGGGCCAAACTCAATGGCTGGGGTGACGTGGATGAAGCCAAGCGCATCATCATCGAATGCGTCGAACGCGCCAAGGAACATGACGTATGAAGCCATTGCTGGTCGCCATTGCCTGCGCCGCATTACTTGCCGGCTGTGCAACGCCCGAAACCCGGATCCGCAATGCGTTAATCGAGGCAGGCCTGCCTAAGCCGGTTGCACGTTGTATGGCAGGGCGGATGGTCGACCGGCTGTCGCTGGGTCAGCTCAACAAGCTGCGCGGGCTTGAGAAGCTACGCGACAAAAAGGCGAACAAAATCACAATCGAAGAGTTTGTAAAGCGCACAAAGGCACTGCAGGATCCCGAAATATTGGGCGTCGTCAGTTCCTCGGGCGTGATCTGCGCGATCACGCGCTGAGCATTGCCGAACAAGCAGAGCAAGACCGACGCCTCCGGCGCTTGCCGAAGCGGGGAACATCCCCACTGGAATTCACGCAACACAGGCCCTAAACAAGGGCATGAGTTTTTTCCATGACGCGTCGGTCAAAGGCGGACTTTCCGACCTTGTCGGTTATATGCGGCAGCGCGGGAGCGTGCGGCCGCTGGTGCTGCTTGCCGCCTGTGTGCCGACCGCTGCGATCATTGCGATGTTCTATTTCGACATGCTCGACAAGTCGAAGCCACCGCCACCCCAGGTCACCTATTTTGAGAGCTGGCCCGCCGACCGTTCGGTCGATGAGAGCCTCGCTGCGATCCGTGAATCTCAGAAACTGAAAGAAGAAATGCGCCAGCGCGAACGCGACGCCTATAAGGCGCTGGGTCGCGCGGTGGGCATGGACGTCGAAAAGCTAGACGCCGAGGCTCAGCTTGCCGATGAACGCAAACGGGCAGAGGCAGAGGCTGAAATAGCGGAACGTGTAGGAGCCGGCAAATAACCGCGTTCGACAATGACCACCGCTGGCTGTCAGCGGCAATCGCTCTGGCCGAGCGCGGCAGAGGAACCACGGACGCCAACCCGTCGGTTGGCTGCATCATCGTTGCGCAAGGCATTGTCGTCGGGCGCGGCTGGACCCAACCTGGCGGGCGGCCGCATGCAGAAGCGATGGCTCTCGCCGCAGCAGGCAATGCAGCGCGCGGAGCCACTGCCTATGTTAGCCTTGAACCTTGCGCGCATGAAAGCCCGCGCGGGGATGCCTGCGCCGACACGCTGATCAGCGCGGGTGTGGCCCGCGTCGTGGGCGCCTTAACCGATCCGGACCCGCGTACCGCCGGCAAAGGTTATGACCGGCTTGCGGTCGCCGGTATCAAGGTTGATCGCGATTGCCTGCCCGACGATGCCCGGCGCGGGCTTGCCGGCTTTGTCACCCGCATCAAGGCGGGCCGCCCGCATGTTACACTCAAACTCGCTACCTCGCTCGATGGCTGCATCGCCATGGCGGATGGCAGCAGCCGCTGGATCACCAACCCGGCGGCACGCGCGCATGCGCATCTCGAGCGGGCGCGGTGCGACGCGATCCTTGTCGGTGCCGGCACCGTTCGCTTCGACGTACCTGCGCTTGACGTCCGCCTGCCGGATGGGAAGCGATCCGTTCCCCGGAAGATATTGCTTCGCTCGGTTGCAACAGCCTGATCGTTGAAGGCGGCGCACAGACGGCAAGTGCCTTTTTGCGCGCAGGGCTTGTCGATCGACTGATGCTCTATCGGGCCCCGATCCTGATTGGCGGTGGCCGGCCAGCGCTGGGCGATATTGGCCTTGACGACCTGTCGCAGGCACATGGGCGCTGGCATCTTGCCGACGCACGCATGCTGGGGAGCAAGGCTATTGATGGCAACCGGTTAGAAGTATACGAGGCGGCATGTTCACCGGCATCATCACCGACATAGGCCATATCGCCAGCGCCGAACAGCGCGGCGACCTTCGGCTCATCATCCATTGCAACTATGACATGGGCAGCGTCGACCTTGGCGCTTCGATCGCCTGTTCGGGCTGCTGCCTTACCGTGATCGACAAAGGACGCAGCGGCGATCAGGGCTGGTTTGCCGTTGATGCTTCGGCTGAAACCGTCAGTAAGACGGCAGCCGGCATGTGGGTAGAGGGGCGACGCCTGAACCTGGAACGCGCACTTAAGGTAGGCGACGAACTGGGTGGCCATATCGTGACCGGCCATGTCGACGGTATCGGCCAAGTTGTTTCGGTCGAACCGGTCGGCGATTCGCACAAAGTCGTCATTGCAGCGCCCGCATCATTGGCGGCCTATATCGCTGCCAAGGGATCGATCACGGTCGACGGTGTGTCGCTGACGGTGAATGAAGTGATCGACGCGACTGATGGCCGCGCGCATTTCGCGCTCAATATCATTCCCCACAGCTGGGATGTCACAACCCTCGCCGAGATGGCGCCGGGGCGTGAAGTCAATCTAGAGATCGATATCCTCGCCCGCTATCTCAAGCGCATGGAAGAGGTTCGCAGTCGTTAAAAAAAGGGCGTCCCGAAGGACGCCCAATGCCCCACCACGGTGCGACCCGGGGCGTCAGAAGGGCAGCCAACGCTGCTTCTTCGAAAACTTCATATAACCGACATTGGCGCCCAAACGCAGGCCTGCACCAACGCGAATCGGGATCAGTACGATATCGCCGCGCCGCAGATAACTGGCATTGAAACCACCGACCAGATAGGCGACGCCTTCCCCGCTGGGAAAACGGCGATACAGATCTTCGCTATCGTAAAGATTATAGACGAGGACGAAGGTGTTACCCGCATTTGCCCCGGCATCAAATCCGAGTGACGGTCCGGTCCAATAGACAGGCATCTCCCCTTCAACCTTGTGGTGCAGCGTTCCCGATCCATAACGCAACCCGACCAGCAACGCCCCGCCGCCTTCACGGCCGACAATATAGCCATTGGGCTGCCCCTGCTTCTTCAAAACATCCTCGATCAGCCGGGCAAGACCCTCGGCACCCTTGCCGAATACGCCCTCAGCCGCCCCGATCAGGTCATCTTGTTGATAGGTCGCGCTATCGGCTCCCGGCGATGGAACACTTGTTGCGGGAACGTCGGTCGCAGGCTCCGCAACACTGCTGTCCATCGCGGGATCGGCAGACGTTTCCAATTTCGGCGGCGATTCGGCCTTGGGCGGTGTGCCAAGATCCGCGTCGATCGCCTCATTGGGATCGATCGTCTGGATTTGCGCGTGGGCAGGCGTGCCGGTGAGGATCATGGCCGCCAATGCAAGCATCAGCACATTTCCCCATCTGCGCAGGGACAATCCGGTCATATATTCGCAATCCTCCTAAACTGTGAGACAAGCTAGAACCTGCTTTGGAGCGCGCACAATGAACGGGCGATGAGCCGACTCGCTTTCGCGTCCAAGTGAGTCTGACGAACTGGGCGAATAGGCATTGCAGGCTGGGAAACCCACCGCTATAGGCCCCGACAGCCACCAAAAGTGCGGAGACGTGGGTGAGTGGCTGAAACCAACGGTTTGCTAAACCGTCGTACTGGTAAATCCGGTACCGAGGGTTCGAATCCCTCCGTCTCCGCCATTATCCCGATTTCAGTCAACAGCCCTGCAACCCCGCACTTGCTGGCGGACGGACGCTTTTCCGGTTCGAACAGTTCCAAAGCCGACAAGAAGCGCTTGGTTGGGACGCGAATCGGTAAGCGGGCACGATGTGCTGTCAGTGATCGA
>JAJTFR010000143.1 GCA_021298455.1 Sphingomonadales bacterium
TCCTGCTGGCATGCAGGTGCCACGGGAAGCCATTTCACCGCCCGCATCATCGGTCGCACGTCCAATGGAAAGCCGCTGGTCGATATAGGCGGCACGATTGAGGCGCAGCTTGAACAAGCGCCAAAGCTGCCCGAAGGCGCGCTGCTGGCCGTAGAACTGGTGCGGATGCCGATTGCCGAACCTGGGCGTTGGAAACTCGCTATTGTACGTCCCGCCCCCGATATTGATATGCAGTCTGCCGCGGGTCCGATTGCGGCGGACAGCGCAATGCGACATTTCCTATTGCCTCTGTTGGAGGGAGCGGACCGCATATTGTGCGGCGATGCGCTTGCGGCGCGTGATCTGGCAGGGCTGCTGGGAGGCAAGGGGCCGCCGATCGCAATCGACAGTGCCGCGTTGGACGAAGCCGATTTTGAAGGACTTGCCGATCAGGCTGTGCGCGGCGAATTTCCCGTTGAAGGGGGGCTGTTGTCGGTAGAGCGCACCCGCGCCATGACCCTGATCGATATTGACGGCGGCGGTGATCCGTTGGCGCTCAATCTGGCGGCAGCACAGCAGATACCGCTCTTGTTGCGCCTGCTTGATATTGGCGGGCAGGTGGGTATCGATTTCCTTGCGCTGCCTGATCGTGCCGCGCGGCAGCGGGTCGATACCGCATTGGCAGACGCCTGTGCCGTGCTTGGCCCGCATGAGCGCACAGCGACTAATGGTTTCGGTTTTGCGCAGATCGTGCGCCCGCGCAGCCGGCCATCAATCCCCGAGATATTATGCGCGACAACGCCCGGTCGACTCTCGGTCGAAAGCCGGGCGGTTGCCTTGTTGCGGCAGGCCGCCCGTTCCGTTGGCGCAGGAACCCGGCGGATCGTTGCACCCCCGGCGACTATCGATGTCTTGCGCGCATGGCCTGACGCTGTGGGAGATGCGGCAACGTTGCTCGGTTATCCCATCGAACTGGTTTCCGATTCATCTGTTGCAGGCTATGGGCATGTCCATGTCCAATCCTAAAGCCTCCGCCTGTCCGCTCTGCGGCCACCCAGAAGACGCACAGCATAAGCCATTTTGCAGCAAGGGCTGTAAGGATCGTGACCTTCTGAATTGGCTGGGCGAAGGCTATCGGATGAAAGGTCCGCCCGCCGACCCGGACCTGCCTGAAGACTGGCCGGAAAATTGGGATGGCGACAGGTGAAATAGGGGCTGGACAACCCCCCGCTGCCCTGCCTATAGGCGGCGCTCCAAATCGCGGTGTGCATGGCCCACCGCAGATGCCTCGGTAGCTCAGTTGGTAGAGCAGCGGATTGAAAATCCGCGTGTCGGTGGTTCGAATCCGCCCCGAGGCACCACTTCCCCAAATTCAGATATCCGCTTCGCTTGATGCAATGCAGGTCGCTGTTGTTGGCGATTTTTGCCCGCGTTTCCGGCATGAAAAAAGCCGACCTTTGCAGGCCGGCTTTCTTCGTTTTTCAGGCCTTTGCAGGCCTTATGTTGGATAATATCAGAACTTATACTTGACCGACGCGCCATAGGTGCGCGGTGCTGACGGATAGCCCGAGATCGAACCCGCCTGCGCCACCGACGGGACCTGAATCAAGGCGATAGGTCAGCGACGCGTTAAGGGCGTTCACTTCGCGCTGATAGCGGCTGTTGGCCGGGTTATCGTCCAGAGCGACCTGTGCTTCATGGTGATAGTCAGCGCTGAGGATCAGCGCGTTCGAATTCGCCATTTCATGCGTATAGGTTGCACCGATCGTCATCGACAGTTCCGGGATGCCGGCGGGCTGGCGGCCCGACAGATCGCCAAAGGCGCTGCCGACATAGCTGTCATATTTCGGATCGAGATAGGTGAAGTCGAGGTTGATCCGCAGCGGATCAATCGGCGACACGCTACCGTCAAATTCGACGCCGAAGGTCGACTGCTTGCCTGCATTGGTCAGCACGAAGCCGGTACCGATAAAGGCATTGCCCTGGAAGCCCTTGATCGACTGGTCGAACACGGTGATATTGAAGGCAACATTATCCCAGCGCGCCTTGATGCCTGCTTCCATGACGGTTGCATTTTCCGGGTTCGCATAACGCGTGCCGGTTGTCAGGTTGTTTGGCAGGTTTGCGCCTGCTGCAGTGCGGATGGGCGAAGCGGCAGGGGCAGGGAACTGGGCCGCCGAACCTGGAATGAAATCGGCTGCGAAGGGACGCGAGTCGATCGAAAGGTTCCAGGAAGTTGCCTTGAAGCCCGTGCCATAGCTTGCATAGACGTTGATGTTGTCTGTTGCTTCATAGGCCAAACGGATCGAGTAAGACCAGTCACTGTCGTTTGTCCGGCCGCTTTCCACCGCATTGGGGATGTTGAGGAAGGGGGGGATGAACTGCAGGGGACGCAGGCCCAGGAACGGGTTGCAGGTTCCTGCCGGTGCACCCGTTGCGCAAGGCGTGGTGCGCGGGAACAGTGCCGCCGTCTGGCCCGGGAACGAACCGGCGGGGATGGTTGCCGGAATGCCTGCATTTGCACCGACGCGCACCAGATCAACCGACGAGAAGACGTCGGTGGTCACGGTGTTGCTGAGGACGTTCTTCTTGTCCTTGGTGTAGTTGAAGCCGCCGGTCAGCACCAGGCGATCGGTCAGTTCCCAATCGACCGAGCCGAAGAGCGACCATGCGGTGTTCTTATAATCCCAGTCTTCGAAACGGCCCTGGCCCTGCGCACCGAACTGCGTGGTCGCAGTGGCTGCCGGAAGGCCGGCAAGCGCGCGGATCGTGGGCTCAAGTCCGCTATATGCACCGCCGCTGAGCAGGCTTGCATAGTTGCGGAAATCACGACCGAAAGTCAGCGCCTGCTTGTTGCCGATGTCTTCCTTGAAATAATAGCCGCCGAGCAGGAAGTTGACCGGACCGTCAAAGTCCGACGTCAGGCGAAGTTCCTGGGTGATCGTCTTGATGTCAACGTCACCGAGGTTCTGGCCGATCAGGTCGGCGCTGGTGAAGTCGCTGTCCGCATTGGTCAATGCATGCGATTCACGATAGGCCGAAATCGAGGTCAGCTTGAGGGCGTCAAAATCAAGGTCGCCCTGCAACGAGAAGCCGAAATTTTCGATCTGGTTGGTCGATGCGAAGTTGTAATATTCGTTGTAGGTATTGATCCCGCCCGAATTGACCCGGCCGCCCAGCCCGCGAATGGCGTTGCCGGTGGGGCCATCAAGGACGTTGCCGACAAAGCAGCAATTTTCGTCAATCTTGTCATAATCGGCGATGAAGCGGAAGCTGGCGCTGTCGCTCGGCTGGAACAGCAGCTGGCCGCGCGTGCCCCAACGATTGCGTTCGTTGGTGCGGCTGCCATCGGCAAGGTTGATCGCATAACCGTCGCGCTTGTTGTAATTGCCGCCGATGCTGAAGGCGAGGGTATCGCTGATCGGGCCGGTGACATCTGCCTTGGCGACAATTGCGTCAAAATTGCCATAGCTGAGTTCGGCCGAACCGCCGAATTCGAACTGCGGGGCGGCAGTGACGATCGAGATCACGCCTGCCGAAGCGTTTTTGCCGAACAGCGTCGACTGCGGGCCGCGCAGTACTTCGACGCGCTGCAGGTTGGGCAGGTCGCCAATCTGGGCGGCCGAACGCGAACGATATACGCCGTCGATGAACACGCCGACCGACGGTTCGATGCCGGAGTTGTTGGCGCCATTGCCGAAACCGCGGATGATGAAGTTGGTGTTGGCCGAGCTCTGCAGCTGGCTGACGCGCAATGAGGGGACCAGCGTCTGAAGGTCGTTCAGGTCGCGCACCTGCGCACGTTCGATTTCTGCGCTCGACGTTACCGATACGGCAACCGGCACTTCTTCAAGCGTCTGTTCGCGCTTGGTTGCGGTAACGACGATAACTTCTTCGTCATTTGCAGAGGCTGCAGCATCATCCTGCGCCACCGCCATCGACCCGATACCGAGCGATGCAATGCTGATGGTTGAAAGCAACGCCACGCGCGCTGCCTGCTTCGCTATTTTCATGATCATTCTCTCCCGTTGAATGTCGTGCCGACAATATGTTCGGCGTTTCTGTGGCAGTAAGGCAGACCGCCTCCCTGCCAGGATCAGTTTGGACTAGGTAACCATGGCGCATCGCGTAGCCGCTAGGTCATGGGCGCGCAATGCGGTAAGAATGGCATGTTACAATTCTTCGTTCAGCGCGGCAAATTTGCAACATCATGTTACAATTTAACGAGGTGTTGTTCCGACGCGGCATGGTAAGGCACTGGGATTGAGGGAGGAACGAGGCATGGCAAAGAAGTGGCGCTGGATTTTGGGGGGTGCGGTGATTGCGGCTGCGCTGTTGTTCGCCGGTCGGCAATATCAGGCGGAAATCGGTGAAGCGCTGTTCGCCCGCGCTGTCGGCGAACGGGCGGGGCGCGATGTAACCACGGGCCTTGCTGACGGGCTGCATGTCGCGTTGTGCGGCACAGGTTCACCATTGCCCAACGCCGATCGCGCTGGTGCGTGCACCGTTATCATTGCGGGCAAGCGGATTTTTGTCGTCGATGCGGGAGAAGGCGGCGCGCGCAATATCTCGATGATGGGCATCCCCAATGGCAAGATCGAACGGTTGTTGCTGACGCATTTCCACTCTGATCATATCGACGGCATGGGTCCCATGATGCTGCTGCGCTGGACCGGCAGTTCGGCAACCACGCCCTTGCCGGTGCACGGGCCTGAAGGTGTCGAGGCCGTGATTGCGGGGTTCAACGCGGCCTATGCGCAGGACAATGGCTATCGAACCGCGCACCATGGCGCGGCGATCACGCCGCCATCGGGGGCTGGAGCGCTTGCGGTTCCTTTCGCAATGGCCGGGGATAGCGCGGTTGTGTTTGACGATGGCGGAGTGAAGATCACGGCATTTCGCGTCGATCATACGCCGGTATCGCCTGCGGTTGGTTATCGCTTTGACTATAAGGGCCGGTCGGTCGTTATCAGCGGTGACACAGCGAAATCCGCCAATCTGGAAAAGGTTGCCAAGGATGCGGACCTGCTGCTGCATGAGGCGCTGCAACCCAGGCTGGTCGAAAAGATGACGGCAGCTCTTGAAAAGCGGGGCGCGGAAAACACTGCGAAGATCACCCGCGACATCCTCGATTACCATGCCTCACCCGAAGAGGCCGCACAAAGCGCGGCGCGGGCCGGGGTGGGCGAACTGGTCTTCACCCATATCGTGCCGCCCATGCCGGTCCGTTTCTTCTATCCCGCCTTTGTCGGGCGGTCGGCGGACAGTTTTGACGGCAAGATTGTGGTGGGCGAGGATGGCATGATGATCAGCCTTCCCGCAGGCAGCAAGGCAATTGAGCGGCAGACGTTGATGTAACCCGTGCGCGCCGCTAAAGAGGCGGTCGTTCGGGAAGGGGCCTATGCAAGTCAGGGTGACAGCATTTGATGTAGCGCAGCGCGCGGGTGTGACCCAGCCGACGGTGTCGCGTGCGTTGAGCGGCAGCCCCAAGGTCAGCGACGAAACCCGTGCGCGGGTGATCGAGGCGGCGCGTGAACTGGGCTATGTAATCAACCAGAATGCCACCCGGCTAAGGCGCGGCGAAACGCTGACCCTCGCTGTGGTTCTGATCGGCCGGGCCGGCGAAAGCCCGACCGAAACCAATCCCTTCTATTTCTCGCTTCTGGGCAGCATTGCTGCCGCTGCAGCGGCTCAGGGCTATAACCTTATCGTTTCCTTCCAGGACAGCCCCGACAATTTCTTCGGCCAATATGATGATGCGCGGCAGGCCGATGGCATGATCGTGATTGGCACGACGCAAAATGCGGAGGCATGGGAGTATTTTCGCGGGCTCGACCATCCGGGCAAGGCCTGGGTCTGCTGGGGCGCGCCCGATGACGAACTGCGCTGGGTGCGCAGTGAAAATGAAGGCGGTGGCCAGATTGCGGCGCGTTACCTGCTTGGATGCGGGCGGAGTGCGCCTGCCTTTATCGGCGCGCGTGCTTCGCAACAGCGCCAGTTCGGTGAACGCTATGATGGCTTTGTCGATGAACTCGCCAAATCCGGGATCAAGCCGTTATTTGTCGATGTCGACGAAAATTTGTCGCGAGAGGAACAGGGCGTCAAGGCGGTAGCGGCACTGATCGAAAGCGGGCAGCATTTTGACGCAATCTTCGCCGCCTGTGATCTGACTGCACTCGGCATATTGCGCGAACTGGCAAACCGCGGGGTTTCCGTTCCGAGCGATGTTTCGGTGATCGGTTTTGACGGCATCCGTGCCGGCAATTATTCCTCGCCGCCTCTGACGACGATTGAACCCGAATTCGATCAGGCAGGGGCATTGCTGGTCCAAAATGTGCTGAACCGTATTGCCGGCCAGCCGGTGACCGAACGGCGCGTGCCGGTTCATCTGGTGAAGCGGGGAAGCTAGGGCCCGCTTAGCTTTCGAGGCCGAGCACCTGCGGCAT
>JAJTFR010000144.1 GCA_021298455.1 Sphingomonadales bacterium
ATCGCCTCGGCAAGGCTTTTGCCCGACAGCACGGCTTTTTGAACCTGCTCAGCCACCGACTTTGCCTTTTTCGCACCTTCAGCCAGCGCCCATTGCTGCACGATGATATCGCGAACATCCTTGAGTGGCGGGGGCGCGGCTTCCTGGAAATCGGCAATGGAAATCATCGCAAACTTCTCGCCGGGCACGATCTCGATCAGTTGCGCTTCGCCATCGCTGTCCATCTCGAACGCGGCGGGAAGGATGCGCGCCATTTCGGCAATGGGCTTGTAACCGGGGGCAGCCGGGTTCTGGCCATTGGCAAAGAGCAAAGGTGTTGTTTCCACCTTCAGGCCATTGGCCTTTGCCATATCGGCAACTGTAGATCCGCCGGCAAATTCATCCTCGATTTCCGATGTCAGATCAGAAAGCACCTCAACCCGTTTTTCCGCAGCGATGGTGCGCGCAATCTCCGCGCTGACCGACGCCAGCGTGCGCGCCGGGATTTCCTTCACGGCATTGACGCGGACGACATACCAGCCAAGCCCGCCGCGAACCGGGGCCGCCGTCTTGCCGGCGGATGTGGCGAACACGGTGTCGGCGACGGCCTTCGAGGCGTTCGACGTCAAGGTTTCGCGGTCAATCCCATTGCTGACCGTAACGCTAAGGCCAAGCTCACGGGCGACGGCGTCCATTGACTGGCCGCCATTGATCTTGGCGAGCGCAGCCTTTGCCGCCGCTTCGGTCGGGAATACCAATTGGCTAAGATCGCGGGTCTGCGAAGCGGCATATTGCTTGGCATTGGCCTTGTAATAATCGGCGATTTCCTTGGTCGTGGCATCAGCCTTGTCGCCGATGATCGACGCGTCGAACAGAGCGTAACTCACGGCACGCTTTTCAGGAATGGTGAAGCGCGCGCTGTTCGCGGTGTAATAGGTCTGAAGCTGGGCGTCGGCAGGCGCGGTCCTAGGCAGGAATGCCTGTGCCGGAATCAGCGCCACATCGCCCGCCCGCTTTTCGAGGAGCAGCGAGGCGTAAGGCAGGACATAGCTTTGCGAAACCGGTGCGCCTGCACCTGCCGCCGGCAGGATTTGTTGGGCAAACAGATTTTGGCGGAAATCGTCACGAATCATTTCCTCGGTCAGATCAAGGCCTTGCAGAAACGACGTGAAGGCTTGCTGGCTGAAACGGCCATCAGGGCCGTTCACTCCGGGCAGCTGGCGGATTTCGGAATCGACCAATCGCTTGCTGACTGAAACGCCATGTTCTTCACCAAAGATTGACAGTGCATAACGGTTGATCAGCCGATCAAGCGTTGCATCCAAACCGCCACTTTCGACAAATTGTGTCATGTCCAGCGTCGGATTGTCCCGCCGTTCGGCGCGCAGCGCGTTCTGCAGCATATCGTCAAATTCGCCGAGGCCGATCTTGCGGTCGCCCACTTTGGCAACATGGCCGCCTCCAAGTCCGCCAAAGCTGCCCGAACCGGTGACATCGCTCAGCGCAAAGGCAAAACCCATCAAGACGACAAAGGCAAGCGCGATCGCTGCACCCCAGCGCGAGGCCAACATTCTGCGGAAGGAACTGATCATGTCTGTCCTGACATTCTGGTTAAGGCGGAAACCGCGACGCTTTAGGCGGCGCGCGCGGGTCAATCAAGCGGAGAAGGGCAGAAGCAGAACAGCATTTGGTATCGGCGCGCCAATTTGCTAGCGCCACAGAATCAAATGAACGAAGCTGCTGGAGAGCTTGAAATGCGCAAATTGATCGCCGGAAACTGGAAAATGAACGGGTTGATGGCGGATGTCGCCCAAATCGAAGCCATTGCTGCGGCAGTCGCGCCGCATTCGGGAGTCGATACTGCGCTGTGCCTGCCTGCAACGCTGATCGGTCCTGCGGCTCAGAAGGTACCATCCATGGTTATTGGCGGCCAGGATTGCCATATGTCGGTATCGGGCGCACACACCGGCTGCGTCTCGGCTGCCATGCTTAAGGATGCAGGCGCGGCGGTTACCATTGTCGGTCATAGCGAGCGCCGTGCAGCCCAGCATGAAAGTGACGCCGATATTCGCGGCAAGGCACTGGCGGCCAAGGCAGCAGGGCTATCGGCCATTGTCTGCGTTGGCGAGACTGAGGCAGAGCGCGATGCCGGATCAGCCGTAGCCGTGGTATTGAGCCAACTTGACGGTTCGCTTCCCGATGAGGCCGCATCGGCCTGGCTCGCGGTTGCCTATGAACCTGTATGGGCCATCGGCACCGGCCGAATCCCCTCAGTTGAGGATGTCGCCGAAATGCACGGCGCGATCCGTGCCAATCTCGAAGCACGTTTTGGCGCAGACGGTTCGGCAGTTCGCATTCTCTATGGTGGTTCGATGAATGGCGATAATGCCGCTGGGCTGCTTGCGATCCCCAATGTTGACGGCGGCCTTATCGGCGGCGCCAGC
Organism: Sphingomonadales bacterium; assembly: GCA_021298455.1. Classification (GTDB taxonomy): domain Bacteria; phylum Pseudomonadota; class Alphaproteobacteria; order Sphingomonadales; family Sphingomonadaceae; genus Sphingorhabdus_B; species Sphingorhabdus_B rara. The sequence continues at coordinate 2,424 of JAJTFR010000144.1, forward strand.
CTTGGCGCTGAAAAGTTTCTGCCGATCGTTGCTGCTGCTGCAGTTGGGGGCTGACTATGCCGAGCGGCGGCGCTGCGGGATGATAATGTTTGAAAATAGGTGCTGCCGCCCCTATGTGCGCTTCAACCGGGGCGTTTCCCCAGCTTAACATTCGGACAGGTTCATGGGTCTTTTTCACTTCCTACTCGTCGTTTTCGCCATCAACGCCGCCTCACTGGTGGGCGTGATCCTGATGCAGCGTTCAGAAGGCGGCGGTCTTGGAATGGGCGGTAGCCCTGCAGGCCTTTTGTCGGCTCGTGGCGCGGGCGATTTCCTGACAAGGACGACAGCGATCCTAGCGACGACGTTCATCCTGCTTGCGATTGCACTGGCTTTTGTTTCTGCAAAGCGTGGCACGCCCGGTGAGATTGACGAAAGCCTGCAGCGCGCGCCTGTGACCCAGCAGGCACCTGCGGGTCAAAACACACCGGCTCAGGCTGCTCCTGGCCAGGCGGCACCGGCCGCTGCGCCGGCTGCACCGACCGAGGTTCCCCTCGACAAATAAGCGGGATGGGCGGAGCCATCCGCCTTTTCCCCAGATTAATTGGGCAAATGCAGATTCATGCACTTGCCTAATCCCTGAAACACGTCTTAGGCCTTTTCTCCCATGGCGCGGTATATTTTCATCACCGGCGGCGTGGTCTCCTCGCTTGGCAAAGGTTTAATGGCTGCTTCTTTGGCGGCCCTTTTGCAGGCGCGTGGCTACAAAGTCCGCATTCGTAAATTTGATCCCTATCTCAATGTCGATCCGGGCACGATGTCGCCCTATCAGCATGGCGAAGTCTATGTGACTGACGACGGGGCGGAAACCGACCTCGATCTTGGCCATTATGAACGCTTTACGGGCGTTTCGGCGCGGCAGTCGGACAATGTGACATCGGGGCGCATCTATCGCGATATCATTGCAAAGGAACGGCGTGGCGACTATCTGGGCGCGACCGTGCAGGTCATTCCGCATGTCACGAACGAGATAAAGGCATTCGCCCAGGCCGATACCGATGGCCTTGATTTTGTGCTGTGCGAGATCGGTGGAACTGTGGGTGATATCGAATCGCTACCGTTCATTGAGGCGATCCGCCAGATGCGCAACGATCTGGGACGCGAGCAGACGGTTTTCGTCCATGTCACGCTCGTGCCCTACATCGCCGCCGCTGGTGAGCTTAAGACGAAGCCCACCCAGCATAGCGTCAAGGAACTCACCGCGCTTGGCGTGCAACCCGATATCCTGCTTTGCCGCTGCGAACATCCGCTGCCCGAGGGCGAACGCGCGAAGATCGCAGCCTTTTGCAATGTGCGCAAAGAAGCCGTCATCCCCGCGCTGGATGCGAAATCCATCTATGCCGTGCCGCTGCAATATCATGCAGAAGGGCTCGACTATGAAGTCTTGCGTGCCTTTGGCATCACGCCAGGCATCGCGCCGGATCTGCGCCGCTGGGAAGATATTCTGGACCGGCAGCAAAATCCCGAAGGCGAAGTCACCATCGGTGTTGTCGGCAAATATGTCGGGCTGGCAGATGCTTATAAATCACTGAACGAGGCCTTGGCGCATGGCGGGTTTGCCAACCGGGTCAAGGTCAACATCAAATGGATCGATGCCGAACTGTTTGAAAAGGCCGATAGTGACATTGCGGCCGCGCTTGAGCCGATGCACGCGATCCTCGTCCCCGGCGGCTTTGGTGAGCGTGCATTTGCCTCGGGATGCAGATGGCCTGTATCGAGGGTGCGCGGAACACTGCCGGCATAGCGAAGGCATCGAGCACCGAATTCGGCCAGACCGACGAGCCTGTGGTCGGCATCATCACCGAATGGATGACCGAGGAAGGCCTGCAAACACGCGAAGCGGGCGGCGATCTGGGCGGCACGATGCGGCTCGGCGCCTATGACGCGCAGCTTACCGGAAACAGCCATGTGGCAGGGGTTTATGGCACCAGCGCCATTTCGGAACGTCACCGCCACCGTTATGAGGTGAACGCCGCCTATCGTGAGGCGCTGGAAAAGGGCGGATTGATTTTTTCCGGCATGTCGCCTGATGGCCTGTTGCCCGAAATTGTCGAGCGCCCCGACCATCCATGGTTTATTGGTGTACAGTTCCACCCGGAACTCAAGTCCAAACCCTTTGATCCGCACCCGCTGTTTGCAAGCTTTATCGCTGCAGCGGTTGAACAGAGCCGACTGGTCTGATCCCGTAAATATTTAGCGCCATGGTCCCACCCTTTTGGCGGGTTCAGGACCATGGCGTCATGCTGTTCTGCGAAATTTGTTGGCTGCTCAGGCAGCTTCGCCAGCTTGCTTGTCACTGCCTTGCTCGACAAGCGTCGGCGTTGAAGATCCGATGGAGATCTTGCGCGGCTTAAGCTGCTCGGGAACTTCGCGCTCAAGGTGAACTGTCAACAGCCCGTCGGCAAGGTCTGCAGCTTTCACAAAAACATGATCTGCCAGCTGGAAGCGGCGCTCGAAATTGCGGTTGGCAATGCCAAGGTGCAGGAAATCGCGGTTGTCATTGCCATCCAGCTGTTTCTTGCCGGCAACGACCAGCAGATTTTCCTGCGCTGTGATGTCGATCTCGTCGGGCTTGAAGCCGGCAACGGCAATCGTGACCAGATATTCGGTATCGGAGGTCCGCTCGATGTTGAACGGGGGGTAATTATCGCCCTGCGCGGCGCGCGTATTTTCCAAAAGATCGAACAGGCGGTCGAAGCCCACGGTTGTGCGGCGATAGGGCGTGAAGTCAAAACGTGTCATTCCAAATTCTCCAATCTGAGCAATTTGCGGTTTGAAAGCCTGCCTGTGCAGCGCTTTCTGGGTTGGTATTGAGGGACCGATTGGCTCCCTCAAACCGGGAAATGGGTTGGTGCCGCAAAAAAATCAAGGCCGCCCAACTGAAATTGGACGGCCCGATCGACGAAAACTCGTCTGGATCCTGCTGCCTCACATCATGGCAAGGTCGTTGCGGGATCTATCCCCCTGAACCACGGCCATTCAGCGATGAAACCTTAGTCAGCGACGTGAAAATGCCGGAAACTGGGGTATCCGCAACGATTCTCTGGATCGGATCAACGCTTTTTTGCCGACTGTGGCGTGGCTGCAACAATAGTGTAACAGGCGCGCGGCCCTTGCCTCGCCGACGGGGGCCGCCTAAAGACAGGGTCCTCATCCTGATGCCGGAACTGGACCGACATGATCCTCAATCGTTATGAACGCATGATTGCAAGGCGTTATGTGCTGCCGGGCAAGGGCGAAGGCTTCATCTTCCTCGTTGCCACGATCAGCCTTGTCGCTGTCGCACTCGGCGTGGCCGCGCTCATTATCGTGATGAGCGTGATGAACGGTTTTCGCGCTGAATTGTTTGACAAGATCGTCGGGCTAAACGGCCATGCCGTGGTCCAGGGCTATGGCGGTCGGCTGAACGATTGGCGCAACGTGTTGAAAGAGGTTCGGGCAACGCCGGGCGTGACCGAAGCCTCGCCGCTGATCGAACAGCCGCTATTGGCAACGCATGAGGGGCGGGTCGAGGCTATTCTTGCCCGCGGCATGCAGGTTTCGGATATACGCTCCAATCCGACGTTGAAGGGCAAGACAGTGGCAGGCGACATGCGGCTGTTGCAACCGGGCAGCGAACGTGTCGCCATTGGCTCCCGGTTGGCGCAGAATCTTGGTGCGCGCGTCGGGCAAAGGCTGACGATCATCAATCCTGCAGGCGATCGAGGATGCGCAGATATTGATGTTGATGGGTGACCAGATCGGGATGATCGAACTGACGACCACCGATGCCGATAGGGTGAATGATATATTGGCGCCGTTGCAGCCCAAAATTGCCGATCGGGCGTTGATCGTCGATTGGAAGAGCATGAACGCCTCCCTGTTCGAGGCGTTGGCGATTGAGCGAGTAGCGATGTTCATTGTGCTGTCGATCATCGTGCTGGTTGCGGTGTTCAACATCCTGTCGTCGCTGATCATGCTGGTGCGCGCCAAGACCCGCGATATTGCAATCCTACGCACCATGGGTGCCTCACGTCAGTCGCTGCTCAAGATTTTCGTGACCGTTGGCCTGCTCATCGGTGCAGCGGGAACGGCAGCGGGCATGGCCCTTGGTTTCATTTTCCTGTTTTTCCGCCAGTCGATCGTGGCTGCAATCCAGTTTGTGACGGGGCTGGAATTATGGGATCCGTCGATTCGTTTCCTCACCGAACTGCCATCGCGCACCGACCCGTTTGAGGTGCTGGCGATTTGTGGCCTCGCGCTTTTCTTCAGCTTCCTTGCAACGCTCTATCCTGCGTTTAAGGCCGCCGGAACCGATCCTGTGCAGGTGCTTCGTTATGAATAAGACTGTCGCAGAAATGCGCGATGTCCGGCGCAGTTTCACCCAGGGCGAAGTGACGATCGAGGTGCTGCGCGGCGTCAATCTGTCGATCCGGGAGGGCGAATTGGTCGCCTTGCTCGGGCCTTCGGGGACGGGCAAATCGACGCTTTTGCAAGCATTGGGGCTGCTCGAGGGCGGCTTTACCGGGTCGATCATGATTGATGGAGAGGAAATGCGCGACGCAGGCCCCGATCGGGCGACCATCGTGCGCCGGGAAAAGTTGGGCTTTGTTTATCAGTTCCACCATTTGCTGCCCGATTTCGATGCCTTCGAAAATGTCCTGCTGCCGCAACTGATTGCAGGCGTTGATCCGGAAGAAGCCGGCACCCGTGCTCGAGAACTATTATCGACATTGGGGCTTGGAGCGCGGCTGGAGCATCGGCCTTCGAAACTTTCCGGCGGGGAGCAACAGCGCGTAGCCGTCGCTCGTGCCCTTGCCAACAAGCCCCGGCTTGTGCTGGCGGATGAGCCGACCGGAAATTTGGACGAACATACCGCCGATATCGTGCTGGGTGAGTTTATGGGCCTTGTGCGGGAACAGGGCTCAGCCGCGCTGGTCGCGACGCACAATGAACGGCTGGCAGCCAAGATGGACCGGATCGTCCGGTTGCATGACGGCATTCTGGCATAAAATTGCGGAGAGGAAGAGCAGATGAACGTTCATGATTTCACGGTCGATATGCCCGGCGGGGGCAAGCAGGATATGTCCGCCTATAAGGGCAAGGTTCTTCTGCTGGTAAACACGGCATCTAAATGCGGCTTCACCCCGCAATATAAGGGGCTGGAAGAACTGCACCGCAAATATGCCGATAAGGGGCTGGTCGTCATGGCCTTTCCCTGCAACCAGTTTGGTGCGCAGGAACCCGGTGACGAAGAAGAGATCAAGAATTTCTGCTCGCTCACTTATGATGTCAGCTTTCCGCTCGCCAAAAAGGTCGACGTCAATGGCGATGCTGCCGACCCGTTGTGGAAACATCTGAAAGACCAGCAGGCGGGGCTGTTGGGCACCCGCGCGATCAAGTGGAATTTCACCAAATTCCTTGTCGATGCCGATGGCAAAGTAGTGGGCCGCTATGGTCCGCAGGTTGCGCCGACTGCACTTGAAAAGGATATCCAGCGCTTGTTGGGCTGATACCGCTGTCGACCCCTGTTTTGTCCACAAAATAGCCGCGCCTTTTGATTGCAGAATCGGCGGCGCTGCACCACCTTGCCACCATGGCTTTCGCACCCTTCGTCCCGTTGCGGGTTTTTTCCGCTTACACCATGCTCGAAGGTGCGATTGAACCAAAGGCAATCGGCAAATATGCCAAGGGTCTAGGCTTTCCCGCGGTTGCGGTCACCGACCGTAACGGTCTTTACGGGGTGATGCCTTTCGAGGATGGCTGCCGCGGCGTTGGCGTGCAGCCGATCATGGGCTTGATGCTCGGCGTGGCCCGCCCGCCCGAATATAGCGGCGGTCAGGCAGTGCGCGATTGGATCGCGCTTTATGCGCAGAATGAGGTCGGATACCAGAATCTGTGCAGGCTTACCTCGTTCGCACACCTTGAAAGCCCGACCGACGGCGAAGCGCAGATCCGTTTTTCACAGCTGGAAGACCATGTTGATGGGCTGATCGCGCTGACCGCTGGCGGCGAAGGTGCGCTCGCCCGGCTGTTCGCCGATGGCCAGCTGGATAGCGCAGCCGAATATTGCACCCGGCTTGAACAACTGTTCCCCGGGCGGCTTTATATCGAGATTGCACGGCGCAGTAATGCAGTTGAAGACGCGGCCGAAGAGGCATTGATCGCGCTGGCCTATGAACGCGGCCTGCCTTTGGTTGCGACCAACCCCGCATGTTTTGCAGAGCCTGATTTCTACCCTGCGCATGACGCCATGCTCTGCATTTCCGACGGCGAATATGTTGAAAATAGCGATCGCCGCAAAAGCTGCCCCCACGCCTGGATAAAGACTTGGCAGCAAATGTCGGAATTGTTCGCCGACGTGCCAGAGGCGTTGGCCAATACATTGGTCGTGGCGCAGCGATGCGGGGTCGGCGCGCCGAAGCGCAAACCTATTTTGCCCAGCCTTGCCGGTGATCGCGCGGCCGAGGATGCGCAGTTGCGCCGGGATGCGCGCGAAGGGCTGATTGCTCGACTGGATCACGCCGGCATAGCCGCGGAGGATGCCCGAAAGCCTTATTTTGAACGGCTCGATTTCGAATGCGACGTCATCTGTTCGATGGGCTTTCCGGGCTATTTTCTAATCGTTGCCGATTTCATCAAATGGGCCAAGGCACATGATATTGCTGTGGGTCCGGGGCGCGGTTCAGGCGCAGGTTCGGTGGTGGCATGGGCGCTGACGATCACTGATCTTGATCCGCTGCAACTGGGATTGCTGTTCGAACGCTTCCTCAATCCCGAACGTGTGTCGATGCCCGACTTCGATATCGACTTTTGTGAAACGCGGCGCGGCGAAGTGATCCGTTATGTGCAGGAAAAATATGGCACGGGGCAGGTCGCGCAGATCATCACCTTCGGTAAGCTGAAGGCGCGTGCCGTGCTGCGCGATACTGGCCGCGTATTGCAGATGAGCTATGGCCAGGTCGACCGGTTGTGCAAATTGGTGCCAAACCACCCGACCGATCCGTGGGATCTGGAACGCGCCTTGGGCGGCGTTCCGGAACTTCGTGAAGAATATCGCCGCGATGAGCAGGTGAAGCGTCTGTTCGACCTTGCGATGAAATTGGAAGGCCTGCCGCGGCACAGTTCCACCCATGCTGCGGGCGTGGTGATCGGTGACCGCCCCCTGTCAGAACTGGTGCCGCTCTATCGCGATCCGCGGTCCGATATGCCGGTGACGCAGTTTGACATGAAATTTGTCGAGGCGGCGGGGCTCGTAAAGTTCGACTTTCTTGGGCTCAAGACGCTGTCGGTGCTGCAAAAAGCGGCACAGATGCTGGCGAAACGCGGCATCATCATAGAATATGACAAGCTGACGCTCGACGATACCGCGACCTATGAATTGCTGCAATCGGGCGATACCGTCGGTGTGTTCCAGCTTGAATCCGAAGGTATGCGGCGCACGCTGGCGGCAGTACGGCCCACCAATTTCGGGGACATTATTGCGCTCGTCTCCCTTTATCGTCCGGGTCCGATGGACAATATCCCGATGTTCGGCCGTCGCAAAAATGGCGAGGAGAAGATCGAATATCCGCATCCGCTTCTCGAAGGCATATTGGCGGAAACCTATGGCATCTTTGTTTATCAGGAACAGGTGATGCAGGCCGCGCAGATTCTTGCCGGCTATTCGCTGGGCGGTGCAGATTTGCTGCGCCGCGCGATGGGCAAGAAGATCAAGTCCGAGATGGACGAGCAGCGTACGATCTTCGTCAAAGGCTGCGCCGAGCATAATGATATCGATGCGACCAAAGCGAACGAGCTTTTTGACTTGATCGACAAGTTTGCAGGCTATGGTTTCAACAAGTCGCACGCGGCGGCCTATGCGCTATTATCTTATCACACCGGTTGGTTGAAACGGCATCATCCAGAAGCATTTTACGCAGCCTCAATGTGTTTCGATATGCACCAGACTGATAAGCTGGCGATATTTGTCGACGACATGCGCCGGATGGGAACTGCGTGCCTGCCACCCTCGCTCAACCATAGTGAGGCGGAATTCAGCATAGAGGAAAGTGATGCCGGGCTTGCTGTGCGCTATGCGCTGGCCGGCCTAAAAAATGTCGGTGAAAAGGCGATGGAGGGTTTGGCGGCTGAGCGCGTGGCCAACGGACCCTATCGTGATCTTGATGATTTTGCCAACCGGACCGACCCTTCGCAGATCAACCGGCGAAGCCTTGAAAACCTTGTATCAGCCGGCACCTTTGATGCGTTTGAATCCAACCGTGCATCACTTTTCACGGGGATCGACACAATCCTTGCGACCGCACAGGCGGCTCGGGACCAGCGCGAAAGCGGGCAGGGCGGTCTGTTTGGCGGTGATGCTTCTGATGGTGTAGGGCAGATGCGGTTTCCCAATGCCGAAAAATGGAGCGTCGCAGAAACGATGGAGCATGAGCGCGAGGCGTTCGGCTTTTACTTTGCCTGCGGCCCGATCCCGGAAGGCAGCCGCAAATCCGGTACAATGGCTGCGATGGTACAAGCGGTAAAATGGCGCGAATCGCGCCGCGGCAACCGCTTTGTTCAGGCCGAATTTTCAGATAGCAGCGGCCAGTTTCAGGCCAGCTGTTTCGATGAGGCCGTATGCGCCAGCCTTGCCGAATGGGCAAAGAGCGGTGAATGCATTTTGCTGACGGTTGAAATGGACCTGCCTTCAGGTGAGGAAATTCCACGCATTGCCGTGCGCAGCGCAAAGCCGCTGGCGGGCCTTGTAGCCAACACCCAGTTCAAGATGTTACTGGAGGTTGAGCATGTCGATGTCTTTGCCCGGTTGCAACAATTGATCCTGCCTTTGCACGGCGGGCGCGGCGAAGTGGTCGCGCGGACGAAATTGCCGGATGGGGTGACCGCCGATATTGTGCTTGGCCGCAAATTCCGTCTTGACGTGGAACTGGTCGACAAGGTGAAAGGGATTGAGGGAGTCAGCCATGTCGAGCTGGCGCCGATCAAGCCGCATTTAATGAGTGTTCGCTAAGCAAAGCGAAACAGGGAGAGTGACTATGTTAGGTGGAATGCAGGACTGGGATCTTAGGGTCTCCCATCTGATAGATTATGCCGCGCGGGAGCATGGCACGCGCGAGATTGTGACGCGCTGGTCGGACGGCCGGATCGAACGTACCAATTGGGCAGGCGTCGCCGGAGAAGCGCGGCGCATGGCGCAGGCCTTTGTTGGCATGGGCATCAAGCCGGCTGACCGGATCGCTACTTTCGCGATGAACCACCATCGCCATCTGGCTGCATGGTATGGCGCGATTGGGTGCGGCGGCGTCATCCACACGGTCAATGTCCGCCTGTTCGACGAAGACCTGATCTACATCATGAACCATGCCGAAGACCGGGTGCTGATGTATGATGCCATGTTCCAGCCGATCATCGACCGTCTGAAACCGCATCTGAAGACGGTTGAACATTATATCGTTTTTGACAGCCCTGAATATGAGGCGTTGATTGCCGCGCAGGACGGCAATTTCGACTGGGTGTGGGGCGATGAGCGCGATCCGTGCATGCTCTGTTATACCAGCGGCACGACGGGCAATCCCAAGGGTGTGCTTTACCAGCATCGTTCGACCATGCTGCACGCAATGGCAGAGGTTGCGCCGACCATCTTCAGCCTGGCTATGACATCGGCCTTGCTTCCGATCGTGCCGATGTTCCATGCGGCAAGTTGGGGTCTGCCTTTTGCAGGGGCACTGGCCGGTGTGAAGTTCGTCTTTTCGACCACCAATGAAGCCGCCGTGCTGCACCAACTCATGCTTGACGAAGGCATCACCCACAGTGCGGGCGTGCCGACCGTCTGGCTGGCGATGTTCCAGCATCTGGATGCAGAACAGGCGGCAGGGCGTCGTTCCGATTTGGGCAAGCTGCAATTGGTCACCATTGGCGGCACAGCTGCGCCGCGTATGATGATCGAGCGGCTGATGAAGCAAGGTGTGCGCGTCTCCCATGCCTGGGGCATGACGGAAACCTCGCCCATCGGAACCATGGGTGCCCCCATTCCGGGCTGGGACGAGATGAACCTCGATCAGCAGATCGACGTTGTTTCCAAGCAAGGCAAGATTCCCTTTGGCGTCGAATTGCGCGTGATCGACAAGGACGGCAATGTCGCCCCGCGCGATGGCAAGACCGAGGGCGCGTTGCAGATTCGTGGGCCTTGGGTGATTAAGCGCTATTTCAAGGCAGAGGCGGATGCGACCGATGCCGACCAATGGTTTGATACCGGCGATGTCTCGGTGATCCACCCGGATGGGACGATGCAGATCACCGACCGCGTCAAGGATGTGATCAAATCGGGCGGCGAATGGATCAGCTCGGTTGAGCTGGAAAATGCCGCGGTGGGTTGCCCCGGTGTGGCGCAGGCGGCTGCTATTGGCGTCTATCACCCGAAATGGGATGAGCGGCCGATCATCGTTGCCGTGAAAAAGCCCGGTTCGGATTCACTGACCGAAGGTGATGTGATCGACTATTTGAAAGAACGGATTGCCAAATGGTGGCTGCCTGACGAGGTGCATTTCGTCGACAGCATGCCGATCACCGGGACAGGCAAGATCCAGAAGGCTGAATTGCGCAAGCTGTACAAGGATTATAAGCTGCGGAGCCTTGGCTGATGGCGGCCGAGGTTCATGTCGATCCAACGCGCGCGGCGTTCGATGCCTTCAAGGCGTTGCCGCGCGACGTGCCGATCAACATGCTGAACCTCATCCGCTATCGCGATCTTGCCGCCTATCCTGACGGCCATGACCATGCGGGGAAGGGCTGGAGCGGCGAACGCGCTTATCAGGAATATGGCATGACAAGCGGGCCGATTTTTACCCGGGTGGGCGGTCATGTGGTCTGGCGCGGCGCGTTCCAGACCGTGTTGACCGGGCCGGCTGACGAACATTGGGATGCGGCCTTCATTGCCTTTTATCCAAATGCGGGCGCTTTCCTGGAAATGGTGACCGACCCGGATTACCGCCTTGCAGTCGTCAACCGTCAGGCGGCGGTGCAGACAAGCCGTCTCATCCGCTTTGCCCCGCTGGAAGGCGATCCAGACAGTTTTTCCTGATCAAAAGAGGGCCAGCTGACCGTCGCTGCGCGGCGGCACGAACAGGTCGCTGCGAAGCTGTATCTTAGTCTGATTGAGCCCATATTTGCGTGCGGCAATCCTGAAACGGGTCTGGATAAGATCTGCCCATGGCCCGCTGCCGCGCATCCGGCTGAAGAAGTTGGGGTCATTGTTGCGCCCTTCGCGGATTGAGCGGACGATCGCCATCACCTTGGCCGCACGATCGGGGAAATGGCATGTCAGCCAGTCCTGGAACAGTGGCGCGACCTCATGCGGCAGGCGAAGGGGAATCCAGCTTGCGGTTTGCGCGCCCGCCTCTGCCGCGCGCTCAAGGATCGCTTCGATTTCATGATCGTTGATCGCGGGGATAACTGGCGCGACATTGACATGGGCAGGGATGCCCGCCTCGGCGAGCGCCCTTAACGCCGCCAACCGCTTTTCGGGTCGAGCGGTGCGCGGTTCCAATATGCGATGAAGTGCCGGATCGAGCATCGTCACCGATATGGCGACCGCCACCAGACGCTTGGCCGCCATCGGGGCGAGCAGATCCAAATCGCGCAGCAGGCGGTCGGATTTGGTGGTGATCGTCAACGGATGGTTCGCCTCTGCCAGCACTTCAAGGCATTGCCGCATGATTCGCCATTCCCGCTCAATTGGCTGATAGGCGTCGGTGTTGGTGCCAAAGGCTATGGGCGTTGGGACATGACCCTTTTTGCCTATTTCGATGCGCAACAGCCTTGGCGCATCCGGTTTCGCAAATAAACGGCTTTCGAAATCGAGTCCCGGCGACAGATCATGATAGGCATGGGAGGCGCGCGCATAGCAATAGATGCAGCCATGTTCGCAGCCGCGATAGGGGTTGACCGACTTGTCGAACGGAATGTCCGGCGAAGTGTTGCGGGCAAGGATGGTCTTTGGCCGTTCTATCGCAACCTCGGTTTTCAGAGGTGGGATATCCTCGTCAATCTGCGATCGTTCATCCAGCCAGTCGCCGTCATCTGTGCGTTGTTGCAGGTTGAAGCGGCGTGAAAGGCCGTTGACGGGCGCTCCGCGTCCAGCGACGAAATCGGGATAGCAGCTTTTTGACATGCCATGAGAATAGCAATCAAAAGAGAACATATAAAGAACATATTTCCCGACCTAGGCTATTGCGATTTCATATTCGCTGGGTGATATCCAAGGCAGAAAAGGGGGCACTATGTACAAACTAATTCTGGCCGCTGCGGCATCGATCAGCGTTTCAGGCGCCGCATATTCCAATGATGACAATATTTGCGAAAAAGGCCTGATCTGCGCTTCCGAGCCGGCAACGATCGTCGCTGCGATGCAGGAAGAGGGCTATCGCGCCAAACTGGAAAAGGACAAGCGCGGTGATCCGATCATCCGCAGCGAAGTGAGTGGATATGAATTTGAGGTTTATTTCTACGGTTGCGTAGAGGGCAAAAACTGCAACACGATTCAATTCTATACCGGCTTTAGTGCAGAGGACGACAATACGCCTGACTATGCGAATAAGTGGAACACTGAAAAGCGGTTCATAAAGGCTTATACGAACGAGAAAAAAGAACTGTTGCTAGAATATGATATTTCGACCGTGGGCGGAGTGAACAAACGCAATTTTGCCGATACACTCGACTGGTGGGCAACAATGCTGGGCGAGTTTTCCCAATTTGTTAAAGCGCAGAAGCCCAATACGAAATAAGGTGGCGACCGGGCCGGCTCAGATTTCGCGCAGGCGCGGCATCAGTTCGACAAAGTTGCAAGGCCGGTGGCGGCTGTCGAGTTGGT
>JAJTFR010000145.1 GCA_021298455.1 Sphingomonadales bacterium
TTACCCGCGATTTTCCCCAACCATATGTTCCGCGTGCGCTGACCTGGGAAGCGCCCGAGCGCATCGGGGCGGACGGTTCCGTGGTCAAGGAACTGGACGAGCAACGGATTGTCGAGATCGCTCAGGAGATAAGCGCGAAGAAGATCGAAGCTGTTTCGGTTTGTCTTCTGTGGTCCCCCATCAACCCGCAGCATGAGCTACGCATCGGCGAAATCTTGGCTGAACATCTGCCGGACATTCCCGTCACATTGTCGCATCAACTGGCACCAATGCTGCGCGAATATCGCCGCGCCTCGGCCGCGTGCATCGATGCGTCGCTCAAGCCCTTAATGACCGACTATCTCTCGCGATTAGAGGGCGAGCTCAAATCCGCAGGGTTTGGCGGTCGTCTGTTAATCGTGACATCAAATGGCGGGGTGCTCGATGCATCCGATGTCGCCAACGCGCCAATCCTGGCAATCAAGTCAGGTCCGTCCATGGCTCCGGTTGCGGGCCTGTATTTTGCACAGCAGCACACCGGTTCCTCCACGGCGGTTGTCGCCGATACCGGCGGCACCAGCTATGACGTTTCGTTGGTGAGAGATGGCCACATCCCTCGCACCCGTGAAAGCTGGTTGGGCGACCGCTTCTATGGTCACATGACCGGCTTCCCCTCGGTTGACATCACCAGCATTGGCGCAGGCGGCGGCTCAATTGCATGGGTCGACGACGGCGGATTGCTTCGCATCGGGCCTGAAAGCGCAGGCGCCGATCCGGGTCCAGCTTGCTATAATCGCGGTGGCAGCAGGCCAACCGTAACCGACGCTTGCGTGGTACTTGGCTATATCGACCCAGACAATTTCCTGGGCGGCAAGATGAAGCTGGACCGCGAACTTTCACGCGCGGCAATCGAACGCAACGTGGCCAGCAAGCTTGGCATGTCAGTCTCGGAAACGGCCTGCGCCATCATCGAACTGGCAACGCAGGAAATGGTCCACGCCATTGAGGATGTGACCGTCAATCATGGCGTTGATCCCACCTCTGCCGTGCTGATCGCCGGAGGTGGTGCCGCCGGGTTGAACAGCGTTAAGATCGCAGACCGGTTGGGCGCCGCACAAGTGTTGTTCCCCCACACCGGGGCCGTGCTCAGCGCATCGGGTGCTTTGCTGGCGGATCTTTCGGCCAACTATTCCGAACCGGCTGTCACTGCGACAAATCACTTCGATTTCAGCAACGTGAACGCCTGTCTTGACCGGTTGAAGAACCGCTGCGCGGCGTTTGCCGCAGATGCCGGTGAAGGCGCGCTGGAGACCAATGTCCAATTGACCGTTGACGCACGTTATGTCGGCCAGGTCTGGGAAATCGAACTTGAACTGCCGTGCGACAGCTTCGCCGGCCCGAGCGATGTCGAGAAGCTTGTCCAGGCGTTCCACAAGCAGCACGAGAAACTCTTCGCGGTCATTGATCACGACGCCGATGTCGAACTGCTCAACTGGCACGCACGGGTCAGTTGCCGTCTGCACACGATACAGCCGCATCAAGCGGAGGAGCGTACTGATGGAGCTTCGGCGCAGCGCACACGCAAGGTTCAATTCTCAACCGATGGTGAAGTAGATGCTGCCATTATTCCAGTGGAAGCACTGAAGATCGGCGGCAAGGTTGCCGGCCCGGCCATTATCGAATCCAATTTCACCTCGGTCGTGATCGATCCCGGTGCCATCGCTGAACGCCTAAGCGATGGCGGACTTCTGGTCACAATCAAACGCCACCTCGCCAACGGAGGAAAATCCTGATGGGACAGATCAAACATTCCGGCGCACGCCTTGCTGTGATCCATGCACGGTTCGAGGCGATCGTTCGCAAAATGACCAACACGCTGTTTCGGACGGCTCGGTCGGGTGTCATCAATACGGGGCGAGATTTCTCGTGCTGTATCGTCACCGCGAATAACGATCTGCTGGTAACAGCCGAAAGCTTGCCGATCCACGTGATGAGCGGCCCCGATCTGATGTCCAAGATCATGCGCGAACTGAGCCCTGACCTGAAGGCAGGCGACGCGTTTCTCAACAATTCGCCCTATCATGGCAATTCGCACGCAGGCGATCACTCGCTGTTGGTGCCCGTGATCGATGCTGGGGGAACCTATCGCTTTACCGTTGTGGTGAAAGCGCATGTGGCCGATTGCGGCAACTCCGTTCCCTCCACACTGTTTGCCAATGCGACCGATGTCTATCACGAAGGCGCATTGATCTTCCCCTCTGTGCAGGTTCAGCGCGACTACAAGGATTGCGAAGACATCGTGCGCATGTGCAAAATGCGTATCCGCGCGCCCGAGCAATGGTATGGCGATCAGCTCGGCCTGGTTGGTGCCGCACGCGTTGGCGAGCGCGAGCTTCTGGCTCTAGGAGATGAGTTGGGCTGGGATTCGCTTGACGCATTCGAAAGCCAGTGGCTCGATTATAGCGAACTACGCATACGCGGAGCGATCGCAAAGCTCCCGGCATCGCAGGTGACAGTGGCAAATGCCCACGATCCGATGCCTGGTCTGGACGAAGGCGTCCCGATCAAAGCGATCGTCACGTCCGATCCGGCTGAAGAACTTATCACGGTCGATCTGACCGACAATCCCGATTGCGTTCCTTTCGGTCTCAATCTGACTGAAGCTACCGCGACAACCGCTGCCATGGTGGGGGTATTCAACAGCCTCGGCCATGGCATTCCGGCCAATGCCGGCAGCTTTCGGCGTATCGACGTGAGGCTTCGAGAGAATTGTGTCGCGGGGATTCCGCGCCACCCCGCCAGTTGCTCCACCGCGACAACCGGCGTTGCGGACCGGGTGACCAACGCAGTTCAGCGCGCGATGGCCGAACTGGGTGACGGTATCGGCATGGCCGAATGCGGGTTGGCTATTCCGGCTACTGCCGCATTCATATCCGGCACCGACCCGCGCCGTGACAATACTCCCTATGTCAACATGATCACACTGGGGCAAACCGGCGGCGCAGGTACGCCGTGGTCGGACGGCTGGCTTACAATCGCCCATGTTGGAAATGGCGGACTGGTGATGCGGGATAGTACCGAAATCGACGAGCTAATGTACCCGATCCGCATTTATACTGATCGCATCATCCGCGACACGGCAGGACCGGGCCGTTATCGCGGAGCTCCGGCAGCCGAGGTCGAATGGGGACCGGTATCGAATGCGATGGAGGGTATCTGGTCCAGCGATGGTTCGACGTTCCCAGCCCAGGGAGCACGCGGCGGCGGCAGCGGTGCAACGGCAAAGCAGTTCAAGCGCAATCTCGATGGATCTCTGACACCCCTAGACGCATTCGGCGGCACGAAGCTGCAAGCTGGTGAATCTGTGGTCGGAATTTCCAGCGGCGGCGGCGGCTATGGCTCCCCGCTGGAACGCGATCCGGCTCGGGTTGCTCGCGACGTTTCGGAAGGTTGGGTTTCCGTAGAACAGGCTAAGGACGTCTATGGCGTAGTCTGCGATCTTGATGGAAATATTGACGATCTCGGGACTTCCGAATTGCGTGCTGCCTAGGCATCCGGGAAAGGTCTAGGACGAACATGGTTCACTCTCACTTCGAACAAGAGCCAACGAACCGGCCTAGCTCGCTTTGGCTGGATCAGGCACTCGATGCCCCGTCCACTGCGTGCCCAAGGCTGACGCAAAATATCAATGCCGACGTGGCCATCATTGGCGGCGGCTACGTTGGCCTTTGGACTGCGATCGAATTGAAATCGCGCAGACCAGACTTCTCGATCGCTATTCTGGAATCGGATATTTGCGGCAGTGGCGCGTCTGGCCGAAATGGCGGTTATGTTCTGTCCTGGTGGACGAAAGCGCCATCGCTATTGGCTATGTGGGGAGCGGACACAGCGCGTGATCTAATCCTCAAATCCGAAGCGGCGATCACGCTGCTTGATGACTTCTGCAAACAAGAAGACATCGATGCCGAATTTTCACGTTCGGGATGGGTCTGGGGCGCGGCGTCGCAATCGCACATCGGGGCCTGGGAAAGCAGCATGAACGCGTGTGCAAGCTTGGGCGTCGCTGACCTTGCGCTCTTAGACGAAGCTGGGGCACAACGGAAAAGTGGCGGCGCCGCTTTCCGCGCCGCAATCCATGATCGCACCGCAGCCTTGATCCATCCAGGTAAGCTGGTCCGCGGACTTCGCGAAGCCGCTTTGCGCCGCGGCATCCAAATATTTGAGCACAGCCCCGTTGAGCATTTGGGACGTGGCCGTCCCGCCGCCCTTAAGACCCGTCAGGGCAGCGTTACCGCTAAGCAGGTGGTCATTGCGACCAATGCATGGGCAGCTTCGGTTCGTGAGCTGTCGCGTTCGATCGCTGTCGTGTCGAGCGACATCATCGCAAGCCCGCCGGTGCCGAATTTGCTGGCCGAGCTGGGTTGGCAGGACGGCGCGGGCGTCAACGATTCGCAACAGATGGTGCATTATGTCCGCCCCACGCGCGACGGACGGATTCTGGCTGGCAAAGGCGGACTTGCCAGTGGTTTTGGCGGCAATATCACAAACTCGATGTTCAGCAGTGAGCGACGCGCCCGGATCGTCGAAAGCAAGTTTCGCCAACTTTATCCCGGCCTCGACGGCCTGCAAATGGATTGCCACTGGTCAGGACCAGTCGACCGATCGGCCGATGGCCTCCCGATCATCGGCACCCTTCCCCGCCATGACCACATCGCCTATGCGATTGGCTGGAGCGGCAATGGCGTCGGGCCTAGCCAGATCGGCGCAAAGGCTGGGCGAAAAAGATGAATGGTCAACTCTGCCAATTGTCCGCGCTCCGCAGAAATCCATGCCGCCCGAACCCATTCGCTATATCGGCTCGCACCTAGTGCGTGCAGCGGTGGGGATGCGGGACGCGGCATTATCACAAGACAAACACCCCAACGCGCTGGTCAATGCTATTGCGGATCTCGCCCCGAGGGGGGTCGAGGACAAGTAATCCGTGGCCATGGAACTAGCATCCCTGTCTGCTACAGCTCTTGCCGGAGGCTATCGCGAAGGCGCATTTACCCCGGTAGAGGTGATCGACGCGCTGACCCAACAGATCGAGTCCATCAACCCGCAGATCAACGCCTTTACCACGACGGTTTTCGAACAAGCCGCTGCCGATGCGGTACGGTGCACCCAGGAGCTTCGCGGTGGCTCGGACAAGCCACTGTTGGGCATCCCAGTTGCAATCAAAGATCTGGTCGACACGGCAGGCATTCGTACCACTTATGGCTCCCGCATTTTTTCCGGCCAAACTCCCGAGCGGAATGCGAGGATCGTCGATCAACTAATTGAAGCCGGGGCGATCATCGTGGGAAAGACCGCCACGCACGAATTTGCGTGGGGTTTTACCACCGACAATCCCCATTTCGGTCCAACGCGCAATCCCTGGGCGACCAACCGAATTTCCGGAGGATCGAGCGGAGGCAGCGCTGCCGCGCTCGCAGCGCAGCTGGTTCCTTTGGCGATTGGTACCGATACGGGTGGCTCGATCAGGCTCCCAGCCGCATATTGCGGAGTAAGTGGACTGAAGCCCAGCTTCGGCAGCCTTAGCCTGGACGGCATTTTCCCGCTTGCGCCAAGCCTTGATCATGTCGGCCCGATGGCACGGACCCCACAGGACTTAGACTTGTGTATGGCGGTTCTGCGGGACGATTATGCACCGATCGAGCTCCAGACGCTCAACGGCATAACAATCGCCGTTCCAGATCAAGCTGCTTATGCGGAGCTGCCCGCGGATATGGCTGAAATCTGGCATGATACGATTGCGACGCTTATCAAGCTCGGAGCGGCAATTCGCCCCTTTACCGATCCGCTCATCTTAGACTGCGCAGAAGTATTCACCGCGATCATGGTGAGGGAGGCTGCGCATACCCATATCGATCTCGGGTTTTATCCCGCCCGGCTTACCGATTATGGCCCAGATATTCATGCCCGCTTTGCCCTTGCGTCGAAGATTTCAGATAAAGAACTTGCCGCCGCAAAACGCGATCGGGATGCTCTGCGGCAATCTTTCCTGCGGATCTTTAACGATGCGGATCTAATGCTAACGCTTTGTTCTTCTGCCCCTCCACTCACGATAGCGACAGATAAAGACCTGCCTGAAAAGCATTATGCGTACCTTCGCGAAACGGTCCTGCGTTACACGGCTCCTCAGAATTTGACTGGCTTGCCGGCGGCTGCGGTCCGGATTGGGATCGACGGCTTTGGCTTGCCGGTTGGCTGCCAGTTTACCGCCCCCTTGGGCCGCGACGCTCTTGCTGTGGCAGCGGCACGGCTATTTCACGAAGCCACTCCCGGCCTTCAGAAGATATGGCCCAGCATTTTTTAGACGCACGAGTGGGCACAGAAGACAGGACCAGCTATGAACAAGAAGCATATTCCATCGGGTTTTCAATTCCCGGACGCGTGGCAAGTCGACAATGTCGTTTATCTCAGCGGGCAGGTGTCGGTTGACGTCAAAGGCGAGATTATTGGCAGGGACGATATCGCGCTGCAAACCAAGACCACACTTGAGAATGTAAGGCGGGTTCTTGAAAAGGCAGGCTCCGGGCTGGAACAGCTGGTAAAGATCAACACCTATCTCGTCTATCGCGGTTCGGAGGAGGACTTCCCGGATTTCTGGGCAGCGATGAACGCAGCGCGGCTGCCATTCATCCCCGACCCCGCCCCGGCAGCAACTGCCATGCTCGTAGCTGGCCTTGCCCATCCCGACTTTCTGATCGAAATTGATGGGATCGCAACCTTGCGATGAGAAACGGCCTCTAATCCAAGACGCGCTGGTAGCCTTCGAAAGAAGTCTTGATCGTACCCTGCCCTTGCGACGAGGTATAAAGCGCGGCGGTTTTATCGAATATCTCGACAAAGGGCACCGTACCAACGAAGGTCAGATACCCGCCCACCGGTGTGGGATCTTGGAAGTTCGCCCGCATCTTGACTAGGTCACGGTAAATTGCGGCGCGGAACTGTTCTGGCACGCGGACTTCAAAAGCCATGACTGGCTCCAGCAGATAGGTACCGGCATCGTCCAGCGCTAAGGCAAGCGCCTGCGGGGCGACAATTTTAAAATCGGCATGGGTCGTGCCCATGTCGTAGCGTGATAGGCCGTCAACCAGCGTCACCTTGAGATCGGTTACCTCCCAGCCGCGCGGCCCCTTCCGCCGCGCTTCGTCGATCACTGCCGGGATCTGCTTGATGAACTTGTAATAGATCTTGTCCGCGCGTACCTCTTGTTCATAAAGGTAGCCCGAACCCGGTTCGCCCGGTTCGACCTTCAATTCGATGTCGGCAAAGCCGTGCGTGCGCAATTCGACCCGCGCAGAAGCGCCCATTTTTGGCGTTTCCTTGTAGATAATGCGAGGCCTTGAGAACTTCGCTCTCAGGCTAAAACGCTCATCCAGCAGGCCAAGAATGATCTCCATCTGAACTTCGCCAAAAAAGGCAACGTTGATCTCGCGCTGCTCCTCCAGCCACTCAACGTTGAGCAGAGGCTCTTCGTCCTCCAGCACGTGCAAGGCTTCGATCAAATCGTTCCATCGTGCTTGATCCTCTGGAAATATCCGCGCGGTGAGCAGCGGTTCCACAGTAGACGACAAGGCGGCCACCCCTTCCGCGTCACCTAGGACGGCGCCTACATAGGTTTCCTTCAGCCCGCACAATATCCCGATGTCGCCCGCTTCCAATTTTTGAGCAGCTTCATAACCACGACCAGGCGTTAATTTAAGGATCCGCGTAGCCTTCTCGTCGATTTCGGAACCGGCGACATTCAGGCGATCACGCTGTTCCACTGTGCCATTGAGAATGCGGACATAGGACAGGCGGCCGCTGTCCGTTGCGCCTTCGATTTTAAACACGATGGCGGACAGATCGCGATACCGTTCCCCAGCGGGAAACGGCAAATAACTGCATATTGCATCGAGCAGGCTGTCTATACCCAAGCCTTCCATTGCCACTCCGTACAAAATCGGAAAGACTTGGCAATCCTGCACCAAGCGGCGCAATAC
Source organism: Sphingomonadales bacterium (assembly GCA_021298455.1). Lineage (GTDB taxonomy): Bacteria > Pseudomonadota > Alphaproteobacteria > Sphingomonadales > Sphingomonadaceae > Sphingorhabdus_B > Sphingorhabdus_B rara. The sequence continues at coordinate 8,010 of JAJTFR010000145.1, forward strand.
TGCTTCAAAATCCATTTGCGTCACATCGGCTTCAGCCAGAAATTTCGCCAACATAGCGTCATCGAAGTCTGCCAGCGCCTCGACCGTATCACGTGGCACCTGACCACCTGTGATTACAGAGACGATTTTCGGCGACTTCTTTCCCGCCCCAGTTACTTTCTGAAGACTAACCACGGCGTGCGAGAGCATCGAACGAATTTCCGCCGTCACCTCTTCCGGTCTTGCTCCAAGACGATCAAGCTTGTTCATGAAAAGGAGCGTTGGCACCTGCAGTTGCTGCAATGCGTTCCAGATCGTAAGTGTTTGCAATTGCACGCCCTCTACTGCCGATACTACCAGTACGGCGCCGTCTAGAACTCGGATCGCCCGTTCCACCTCCGGGTAGAAGTCGGCGTGCCCTGGTGTGTCGACGATCCTGACCTCGACACCTTTCCAGTACAAGGCAGCCGATGAGGCTCGCACCGAAATTCCACGCTCGCGCTC
>JAJTFR010000146.1 GCA_021298455.1 Sphingomonadales bacterium
GTATGTCGATAATGCCGCGATGCAGCTGGTGCGCAACCCGGGTCAGTTCGACGTGATCGTCACTGGCAATCTTTTTGGCGACATATTGTCGGATCAGGCCAGCATGTGTGCCGGATCTATCGGCATGTTGCCCAGCGCGACCCTCGATGCCGCGCAAAAGGGGCTGTATGAACCCATTCACGGCAGCGCGCCCGATATTGCCGGGCAAGGCAAAGCCAATCCGCTGGCGACGATCCTGTCGGCGGCGATGATGCTGCGCTATTCGCTGGGCCATGCTGCGGCGGCCGACCGGATCGAGGCTGCGGTTGCCAAGGCGCTCGCCGCTGGTGCGCGCTCGCCCGATCTGGGTGGCAACCACAGCACCCGCGAAATGGGTGATGCTGTGCTTGCAGCATTGACCTGAACCCTGCTCCATCCGAAAAGCGACCCATGAAGAAAACCACCGGCCTCAATCGCGAGATTACCTCCAAATGGCGGCCCGCCACGCAAGCCGTGCGCGGTGGCACCTGGCGCAGCGAACATGGCGAGACGTCAGAGGCGCTGTTCCTGTCATCCGGCTACACTTATGATGACGCCGAAACCGTTGCGGCCCGCTTTGCAGGTGAACAGCAAGGCATGACCTATAGCCGGTTGCAGAATCCGACCGTTGCGATGGTCGAAGAACGCATCGCGCTGATGGAAGGGGCGGAGGCGTGCCGGATGCAGGCCACCGGCATGGCGGCGATGACCACCGCTTTACTGTGCCAGTTGAGCAGCGGCGACCATGTGGTTGCCGCCCGCGCGGCATTTGGTTCGTGCCGCTGGTTGACCGACAGCCTGCTTCCGCGATGGGGCATTACCACCACGACGATCGACAGCCGTGATAATGATGCCTGGAAAGCGGCAATCCAGCCCAACACCAAGGTGTTCTTCTTTGAAACGCCGGCCAATCCGACCATGGATATTGTCGATATGGCTTATGTCTGCGGCTTGGCGAAAGAGCATGGCATTACCACCGTTGTCGACAACGCCTTTTCCACCAGCGTGCTGCAACGTCCGCTGGATTATGGTGCCGATGTTGTGGCCTATAGCGCGACCAAATTGATGGACGGGCAGGGCAGGGTCCTGGCCGGCGCGGTGTGCGGGACGGAAAAGTGGATCACCGACGTGTTGCTGCCTTTCCAGCGCAACACCGGCCCCAATTGTTCGCCCTTTAACGCATGGGTCGTGCACAAAGGCCTCGAAACGCTGGAACTGCGCGCGATGCGCCAGTCAGAAAATGCCCTGACAGTCGGACGTTTTCTCGAACAGCGTGTGCCTAAAATGCTCCACCCCGGCCTTGCCAGCCATCCACAGCATGAACTGGCGATGCGCCAGATGAAGGCCTGCGGGCCTATCTTCAGCTTCGTCCTCGACGGCGGCCGGGCGCAGGCTATGGCGCTGCTCAATGCCCTCGAACTGATCGATATATCGAACAATATCGGTGACAGCCGCAGCCTGTGCTGCCACCCGGCATCAACAACGCATTTCAGCGTCTCTGCCGAACAGCGTGCGTTGATGGGTGTTGAAGAAGGGATGCTTCGGATCAATATCGGTCTTGAAGATCCGCAGGATTTGATCGACGATCTGGATCAGGCCTTGTTAAAGGTCGGTCTCTGAACCTTAATTTGCAGGATGTAGCGCCGTGATACTCGATTCCTTTTTTAAAGAATCTGCAACCACAAACGGCGTTACCGTCCGGGTGATTACCGATTTTCTGGATGATCAGTCGGTTCCGGCGCAGAAACGCTGGTTCTGGTCTTATCATATCCGTATCGAAAACCACCGCGACGATGCCGTCAAATTACTGACCCGGCACTGGAAAATCACCGATGGCACTGGAAAGATCAGCCATCTGGATGGTGATGGCGTTGTCGGCGAACAGCCCTTGCTGCGCCCCGGCGGCAGCCATGATTATGTATCGGGTTGCCCGCTGACTACGCCCAGCGGCACCATGGAAGGTCATTACCGCTTTCTGCGTGATGGCGGCGAAACCTTCCTCGTCAATATCCCGCTCTTTGAACTGGTGGCTCCGGCAACGGCAAGATGAAGCGTACGCATCTTCCCTTGAATGGCCTGCGCGTATTTGACGCGGCGGCCCGCCATCTGAGCTTTACCAAGGCGGCAGACGAGCTTGCCGTTACACCTGCGGCGGTCGGCCAGCAGATTCGCGCACTGGAAGATATGCTGGGCGTCGTGCTGTTCCGCCGTACGCCCAAGGGATTGGAATTGACGCCTGAAGCGGACAAGGGCCTCGATGCTCTACGCGCCGGTTTCCTGCAGTTTGAAGAATCTGTGCGTGCGATGCAATCGGGGCAAAGCTCCAACTATCTGACCATTGCTGCTCCGCGTGACTTCACCGCCAAATGGTTGACGCCCCGGCTCGCCCGTTTTGGTGCCGCCAATCCGGACGTACAGTTTACGCTGGTATCGGCCGATGATGATGTCGATTTTACCGAAGCCAATCTCGATCTTGCGATCCGCCTTGCGGAAGGCCCTGGCGAACATGAAGGCGTAAAGCTGGGCGATGGCGCCTTTGTTCGTGTTGGTGCTCCAGACGGGGGCGCCACCTCGCGGATCAGCTGGCCGGGCTGCCCCATGGCCGAAGGCGAGGCCGGGCTGCGGTTGGGCGATGCCGGGCTTGCCATTGATGCCGCCGCGATCGGTCTGGGTGAGGCGGTTGTGCCATTTCTGTTGGTTGCCGGTGATCTCGATTCGGCGCGCGTACGCGCGCTGGACAACAGCCGCGAACATCCGCTTGCCTATTGGCTGGTCGCGCCATTGCCGCAATGGCGGCAAAAGAAGGTCAAGGCGCTGGTCGAAGCATTGACCGCATGATTGCGCCGACCCTGCGCACAGACCGATTGGTCTTGCGCCAACTGACACTTGAAGATGCACCAGCATTATTTGATGTTCTGTCAGACGATGAGGTCATGCGTTACTGGTCGAGCGGACCGCATAGTGACGTTGATGAAAGCCGTGATTATATCGGCTGGAATGCCGATAGCAGCGCCGATCATGTCTGCTGGGCCATTACGGTTGATGGCACCGCCGCGCTTGGCTGGGTGATCTTGCTGCCGCATCGCAGCAACAATCTTGAACTCGGCTATATTCTCGGTCGGGCCCATTGGCGCAATGGCTATGCCCATGAAGCCATTTGCTGTGCGCTGGATTACACCTTTGAACAGCTTGGCGCACGGCGCGTCATGGCTGACACCGACCCCGAAAATGCTGCGTCGGTCGGTCTGCTGAGCAAACTTGGCTTCCAGCGCGAAGGGTATTTGCGCGAGGAATGGGAAACCCATATCGGCATACGCGACAGCCTGATCTTTGGATTGTTGCGGAACGAATGGGCGGTGCGGAAGCTCAGTTGAGAGCGACCCCGACGAGTCTTTCCATCAACGCCGCGAAACGGGCTTTGTCGATCTCTTGCTGGGTGTCGTTCCAACTACCGCTGGCGATATACCATTTGCCCGCGGGGGATTGCAGAAGATAGCTCATCGAGATCACCCCCGGTTCCGACCCGCCCTTATAACCGACATAACGCCATTTCTTTGCGGCGGCCGCACCCAGCCCGTCGTTGATTGAAAGAATAGCCATCATCCGGTCATCGCGCTGCATGCGAATGTGCCGCATCAGATTGCCAATGTCCTGCGCTGAGGCGAACCATTCGATTGTATCGATCGATGCAGGTGCGCCGCCGATACTGCCGCCGGTTGCCTTTTCCAGCGTGAGATGCGCTGCCTCCTTGTCCAGAAGCACACGTTGCTGCGCTTCACTAGCAGCGAGAAAGCGGGTGCGCAGCTGCGCATCTGCTTTCAACGCAAAGGCTTCCACCGTCGACAGGAAGGGCAGGGTCTTGTCGGGTGCACTATGGCCGATGCTCGCCAGTTTCTGTTCGACGGCCTCGCGTCCCAAAAGCGACAGCAGCGTATCGGTTGCGCCATTGTCGCTGACCGAAATCATCCATCCGGCCAGCGTGTGCAGCGTGACCGGGCTATCCTTGGGCCAGCCCTGCGTTGCCGTGGAGGAAAAACTGTGATGCGTCAGCGGCACGACATCGTTCCACTGGCGCTTTCCGGCACGCACCTCGCTCGCCAATTGGGCCAGGATATAGAGCTTGAAGGTCGAGCCGATGGCGAACTGCTGATCGGGATTGCGGCTGGCAATCGGGCTGATTCGTCCGTCGTCGTTCAACGCGGCAAGCAGGAAACCGCTGCCGCCCGGTAGCGCGGCAAATTCTGCGCTGATCGCTTCCAAGCTGTCGCCGGTGACCTCAAAGCCCGATATCAACAGGCCGATTACTTTGCCCTCTGCACCCGGTTCGACATCGATTTCGACGGTCGCGACTGCCTTTTCAAAGGCCAGTTTGACGGTTGCACCATTGGATCGGGCGGGCGTGGCCGAGACAATCCGGGTCGGTTGCCCATATTGGGCGGTGATGCTGGCGCTGATCGCCTTGAACTGTGCGGATGGCACAGCAGCAAGAAATGTGGGCGAGAAAAAGCTTTCCGGCGTGATTTCACCTTTGATCAGCGGCACCAACTGACCAATGCGTCGATCAATCGCTTGGGTGGGCTTTGCGGCATCTTTTGCCGGTTCTCGCGCGGCAACAGGTTGGGCCAGCGACAATGGGGCCATGGCGGCAAGGGCGGCAAACAAACAGAAATTGCGCATCGCGATCTCCTTAGACGTTGCCCCCGTCTGCCCGCTTCATCTCGACGCGTTCCTTCACCGCCATTTGCCGCTGATACTCATGCGGCAGGGTGATGCGGATCAATGAACGGCTTTTCGGGTCCATGGTCGTTTCGCGCAACTGGCCGGGGTTCATCTCGCCCAGACCTTTGAAACGGCCAACCTCGACCTTTTTGCCTTTGAACTGCGTGGCTTCCAGTTCGGCACGGTGCGCATCATCCTGCGCATAGGCGCTCTGGCTCCCAGCGGTGAGGCGATAGAGCGGCGGACGGGCAAGATAGAGATGGCCGCGCTCCACAATCGGCGCCATTTCCTGAAAGAAAAAGGTCATCAACAGCGTCGCGATATGCGCGCCGTCGACATCTGCGTCGGTCATGATGATGATCCGGTCGTACCGCAGATTGTCCGGGTCGCAATCTTTGCGCACGCCGCAGCCCAAGGCCAGCGTCAGATCGGCAATTTCCTGATTGGCGCGGATCTTGTCGGCGGTGGCCGATGCCACGTTCAATATCTTCCCGCGAATGGGCAATATCGCCTGCGTTTTGC
>JAJTFR010000147.1 GCA_021298455.1 Sphingomonadales bacterium
TGGTCGAAAATGGCGACGAAATCGCTATCGATGCTGAAAAGGGGACAATTGACCTCAACGTTGCCGAAGAGGTGCTTGCGGAGCGGCGTAAACTTTGGAAGCCGCGATCGTCCGATTATGGGTCAGGCGCTTTGTGGCGCTATGCACAGACTGTCGGTCCTGCCTATAAGGGGGCTCTTACGCATCCCGGAGGCAAGGAAGAAAGGCATGTTTACGCGGACATCTAGTCTGGCAGCACTTGCTGCCGTCGCAACGCTTACGGCATGTGGCGAAGGCAACAGCCTTGCCGATGCAGAGCGTGGTGCTGCGGGCGATGCGGCGGCCGCGGGCAGGATAGAATGCGCGCTTGCAGGCGGCGCCGATTTTGAGCGCGTGTGCACCACGGAAACGCTTGCAGGCGAAAGGGGACGAATGCTGGTCATCCGGCATCCCGATGGCGGCTTTCGTCGTTTCGATATCCTGACAGACGGCCGTGGGCTCGCCCCGGCCGACGGTTTTGATGAAACTAGGATCAAGATCCTTGAAGGCGGCATGATTGAGGTGAAATCGGGCGACGATGCCTATCGCCTGCCTGCCGCGATCAAGGGGGCCGAGGAAAAGCCTGCAGCAAAATAGGCAAAGTCACCGCTTGCTAGTCGCGGCCTGCACGGGCAAGGCGCGACGATGGCTGAAGCACTAGATATCATCCGCATTGCGGCCCGGGGCGACGGCGTGACTGCCGATGGCCGGCATGTTCCCTTGGCAGCGCCGGGCGACCGTTTAAATCCTGATGGCGGGCTGGTCCATGGCCCGCACCATGTAGAGCCACCCTGTCGCCATTTCCCTTTGTGTGGCGGCTGTGAATTGCAGCATATTGACGAGGAAAGCCTTGCGGTTTTCGTGCAGGAAAGGGTGCTCCACGCGCTTGCCTCCCAACAGGTGGAGGCCGAAACCGTGATGCCGGTGCATCTGTCGCCAGCGGCGACGCGCCGACGGATTGCGGTCCGTTCAGCATGGGCCGGTCGGAATTTCCAACTGGGGTTCAGCACGGAAAAAAGCCACCGCATAATCGATCTGCAGCAATGTGAGGTAATGGCGCCGGAGCTTTTCGCGCTGATGAAGCCATTGCGCGCCTTTCTTGCTCCACGCGTCGCGCAAAAGCGCAATGTCCAAGTGAAGCTGGCGTTGATCGATCAGGGCGTTGATCTGCTGATCGAAAACCTGACCATAGAGGGTCTGGAGGCGCATGAAGCATTATCCGCATTTGCGTCGGAAAATCGGCTTGCCCGTCTGTCACTTGATGATGGCTTCGGCCCCACGACATTGTGGGAGCCTGAGCCTGCAACGATCACGCTGGGCGGTGCGCCGGTTGCCTATCCACCCTATGCCTTTCTGCAGGCGACGCGGGATGGAGAGGCGGCGCTGATTGCGGCGGCACATGACGTGATTGGCGATGCGAAACTGGTTGCGGATCTGTTTGCCGGTCTTGGCACCTTTGCGCTGTCGATTGCCGAGGGACGTAAGGTCTACGCAGCGGAGGCTGATCGCGCGGCAACACTGGCGTTGAAAAGTGCGGCAGGCCATGCGCAGCGCAGCGTCTTTGCCGAGCATCGCGATCTTTTTCGCAGGCCGCTTGATAGTGCGGAATTGAACCGGTTCGGCGCGGTTATTCTTGATCCGCCGCGGGCAGGGGCCCGCGAACAGATTGGCCAGTTGGCATCATCACAAGTCGCCAAAATCGCCTATGTGAGTTGTAACCCCGGCAGCTTTGCCCGCGATGCCAAGCAATTGGTCGATGCAGGTTATAGGTTGCAGCGGATCTGGCCCGTGGGCCAGTTCCGCTGGTCAACCCATGTCGAGTTGGTTGGCGAGTTCAGCCGTTAGAAGACCGCCAATATCGCGTGCAATACCAATGCCATCAGCGCGAGGCTGGACAGCGTGAACAGCAAGAAGCGGCCTGCAACCTTGTTGACAAGCGACTGCCAGAGGCTGTGCGCAATGCGCAATCCAACATAGACCCATGCAATCGACGCATTAGCTCCACCCCCCTGGCCGATCATCGCCAGTACGATCGCCACCGCGTAAAACACCGTCGGCGCTTCGTGAAGATGGTTGTAATTATGTGCTTTCCATTGCGCACTGCCCGGAAGGATCGCGTCCAGCTTTGCCCCTGTCCAGCCCACATCGGCACCGGGCGCTCCATCCTTGGGCAATTTGCCAACGGCAGGAAGACGCGTTGCGTACATCCAGAGCCACATCAGCATCGTCCATCCTGCCAGGACGACGACCGGTTTCAAAATTTCAGCATTCTCCATAAATTCTCCTCCCCTTCATTTGACTTCAGATTGTTGCAATCACCGCATGGATCGCCAAGGCGACAAGGCACAGCGATGATGCAAGGAATAAGGCAAAGCGCACAGAAACCTTGTTGATGCTTGCCTGATAGACCGAGTGGATGACGCGGATTGCGACATAGGCCCAGGCGAGGTTCACCATCAAAGGTGTCGCCGCATCGGCGAGATGCAGAATGATCACCGCAGCATAGAAAACTGTCGGCTGCTCCATCAGATGCGCATAATTATGCGAGGCCCATGCAGCCTGTGGTGTCAGCAACGGATCAATATCTTGGCCACGCAGCCCGGGGGCTGGCGGCGGGCGCTGCCCCAATTTGGATACTGCATTAAAGCGGGCATAGGCCAGCCAGAACAACATCACCATCGACCATGCGACAAGTACCGCCGCAGGCGCAAGAATTGTACCACCCATATGAAAAACCCTCCCCGTTTTTGATACGGGAAGGGTGCTTCACTGACTGTAAATTGTCAAATGCAACTTGTTGCCATTGCAGGCCTTATTGGGCGGACCTTTTGCCTATCGCAACCACATTGCCGGCATCATTTGCCGCAATGCGGGTGTAGAGGCTGGCCATGGGCTCATCCTCGACGATGATATCTTCGGTGTCGCCAAAGCCGTTAAATTCGGTCCGCATTGCGCAGCCATAGGCGCCGAGCATGCCGACCTCAATATAGTCGCCTGCTTGCGTATCGGCGGGCAGGATGAACGGCCCTGCCATATAGTCCATATCGTCGCAGGTCGGGCCGTAAAAGGCGAACTCGGCCATGTCGTCGCTGGCATTATCGCGGACAAGGTTGACCGGAAAACGCCAGGCAACATGGGCTGCATCAAATAAGGCGCCATAGCTGCCATCATTGATGTACAGTTCGTTCCCGCGGCGCTTTTCCACGCGCACAAGAAGCGAGGCATATTCGGCGCACAGCGCACGGCCCGGTTCGCACCACAACTCTGCCGAATAGCTGATCGGCAGGTCTTCAAAACAGCGGTGGATCGTTTCGAAATAGCCTTCAAGCGCAGGCGGTTCCATGCCCGGATAGACCGAGGGGAAGCCGCCGCCAACGTCTACTACGTCAACGGTAACCGATGCCTCTACAATCGCGGCACGCACAAGTTCCATTGCCTCTGCATAGGCGGCAGGCGTCATCGCCTGGCTGCCGACATGAAAGGCAATTCCGAGGCTATCGGCCACCTGGCGGGTGGCGACGAGAAGGTCGGCAACCTCCGACGGATCGGCACCGAATTTCGCAGCCAAGCTTAGCTTTGCATGATCCGACGACACGCGGATGCGCACGCACAGTTCAAGGTCGGTCGCCAGCACGCCATCACTGGCGGTCGCGCGCACGATCTTTTCCAGTTCCTCGCGGCTGTCGAGGCTGAAGGTACGCACGCCGTGATTGTGATAGGCTTGGGCGATGGCACGCTCTGACTTCACCGGATGCATGAAGCACAGCTTCGCCTCTGGCAGGAATTTGTGCACCAACCGCACTTCGCCGAGCGAAGCCACGTCAAAATGCGTGATTCCAGCCGCCCACAGCGTTTCGAGAAGCGCAGGCGAGGGATTGGCCTTCACGGCATAAAGCGACTTGCCCGGAAACTTCTCAACAAAGAAGCGGGCGGCGCGCGTCGCAGCATGCGGGCGTAGGAGTGTTACGGGCTCGTCCGGGCGCAGGGCGCGGACTAGGGACGCAGCATCAGGATGTTCGTACAACTCAAGGGACCCCCAATAGTCTGTTAAACCGATAAAAAGCGAACAAGGCTGCCTTGCGGTTATTGGAAGTCCCCCTGGGGCAGCGGTGCGTGCCTATATGATTCGGGGGGGTATTTGTAAAGGGATAATAGACCCGTGTTGCGATCGGTAATTCGTCAGGAAAGTCGATCTCTGAACGTCTCCCACCCGAACTCCCGCACGCAGCGCAACTCGTCGGTTTCGCTGTTCCACAGCCAGATTGAGGGCAGGGGCACGCCGTTAAAGGTCGTGGTCTTCACCATCGAATAATGCGCCTGATCGAGGAAGGCAAAGCGCTGGCCGGGTTCTGCCGGGACAGGTAAGTGGTAATCGCCGATGATGTCTCCGGCGAGGCAGCTGGGGCCACCCAAGCGGATCGCGTTGCCATCCGCCAATTCACCCAGCATGGCGGGGCGGTAGGGGGCCTCTATCACGTCGGGCATGTGGCAGGTGGCGCTGATATCGGTGATGCCGATGGGCATGCCATTGTCAAACACATCGAGCAGTTCGCCTACCAATATCCCTGCGTCGAGGGCAATGGCTTCGCCGGGTTCCAGATAGACATGGCAGCCGGTTTCGATACGTTGAGCCATTTCAGTTGGCCGAAATAGGGTGCGATCTTGGGCTTCAGGCTTTCCCATGTGCGTTTGAGAGGTTCGAAGTCCTGCTCGCACAATGTATGGAAATGCAGGCCCGATACGCCTTCAAGATGCTCTGGCCTCAATTGGCTTACAGGAAAGCCAAGACGCGAGCTGGGCTGGCAGGGGTCATATTTCGCGACCTCGCCTTCGGCATGTTCGGGGTTGATGCGCAGGCCGACGTCAGTTGTTTCGTCCAGATACTCCGTAAAGCGGACATGCTGCATCGGGGAATTGAAGATGACATGATCGGAAATCGAAACGATCTCCGCCATGTCGGCGGCCTTGTATCCGGCGCAATAGGTTGCGATCTCGCCCTTGTAATAATCCCGGGCGAGCCGCGATTCCCAAAGGCCTGAACTGCACACGCCATCGAGATATTCGCCGATTACCGGCGCCAGCGACCACATGGAAAAGGCCTTCATGGCGCACAGCACCTTGGCCCCGCTGCGCGCCTTCACATCGGCAAGGATCGCAAGGTTCCGCCGCACCGCCGCCTCGTCCACGACAAAGGCGGGCGTTGGCACGCGGTTCAGGTCAAATCGGGCAAAGGCCCCGGGATCGCCGGCTCTGGTTTCCATCAGAAGTCCAGCGGCCCGTCCAGTTCCTTGATCTGCCATGGAAGGCCGTGCTTGTTCAGCATTTCCATGAAGGGATCGGGATCAAACTGCTCCATATTCCAAACGCCAGCGCCGGCCCATTTGCCCTGCACGACCAGCGCCGCGCCGATCATCGCGGGGACGCCGGTGGTGTAGCTGACTGCCTGATTGCCGGTTTCATCATAAGCATCTTCATGGTCGCAGATATTGTAGATGTAGAGCGTCTTTTGCTTGCCATCCTTGCCAAGGCCAGTGGCGATGCAACCGATGTTGGTCTTGCCCTTGGTCGTCGGGCCAAGGCTTGCGGGTTCTGGCAAAACGGCCTTAAGGAACTGCAGCGGAACGATTTCGACGCCATTATAAATCACCGGGTCGATCCGCGTCATGCCAACATTCTGCAGCACGGTGAGGTGCTTGATATATTCATCGCCGAAGGTCATCCAGAAACGAATGCGCTTGATTTCAGGCAGGTGCGTTTTCAGGCTTTCGATTTCTTCATGATACATGAGGTACATATTCTTGGGGCCGACGGCCTCAAAATCGAATTGCTGCTTCACCGACATGGGTGGGGTTTCAACCCAGTCGCCATTTTCCCAATGGCGGGCAACCGCAGTCACTTCGCGAATGTTGATTTCCGGATTGAAATTGGTGGCAAAGGCCTGGCCATGGTCGCCGCCATTGCAATCAAGAATGTCGAGTGTGTCGATCCGATCAAAATGATGCTTTTTGAGGTAGGTGGTGAATACGCTGGTCACGCCCGGGTCAAAACCCGACCCCAGCAGCGCCATGATCCCGGCGTCCTTGAAACGGTCCTGATAGGCCCATTGCCAGTGATATTCGAACTTGGCTTCGTCTTTGGGCTCATAATTGGCGGTGTCGAGATAGTCGGTCTTGGTCGCAAGGCACGCGTCCATGATCGTCAGATCCTGATAGGGCAGCGCCAGATTGACGACGAGGTCGGGGTTTATCGCCTCGATCAGCCGGATCAGCGCAGGAACCTCTTCGGCATCGATTTCATAAGTGTCGATTGAACCGCCCGTGCGCTCCTTTACCGATGCGGCGATGGCATCGCATTTGCTTTTCGTGCGGCTCGCAAGGCTGACATGCGAGAAGATATCGGCGTTCATTGCCATTTTGTGCACTGCGACCGAACCAACGCCACCTGCGCCGATTACCAAAACCTTGCTCATCTGATACGTCCTTCGACTTAAGATTCGTTATGGCGACGGCATATAGAGGGCTTTGATGACAGAACAAGAATTGCGCGATCCCAAACGCACACCCAGCCGTGCCGGCGTGTTGCGCGCGATGGAGAAAATCGCGCATATCCTTCCACCGACGCCATTATTGCCGCTGGAGGTTGATGGACGCACCCTTTGGTGCAAGGCAGAGATGCTGCAGCCCATTGGCGCCTTCAAGATACGCGGCGCCTGGCATCGATTGTCTGACCTGACCGAAGAAGAGCACAAGCGCGGCGTTGTTGCGGTGTCGAGCGGCAATCATGCGCAAGGCGTTGCTTGGGCTGCGCGCAGGCTGGGCATAATGGCAACGATCGTGATGCCGGAAAATGCGCCGCGCGCGAAGATTGAGGCGACGCGTGCGCTGGGTGCCCATGTCGTGCTCTACCAGCGTCCTGGACAGGATCGTGACGAAATCGCCAGGGGCATTGTCGCAGAAAGCGGCGCAACGATGGTACATCCCTTTGGTGATCCATGGGTGATTGAAGGGCAGGGGACATCGGGCATCGAGGCCGAGGTGCAGTTGAAGGCACGCGGCATCGACGGGCCACTCCACATTATCGCCTGTTGCGGTGGCGGCGGCTTGTCAGCGGGGTTGGGGCTTGCCTGCCCTGATGCGACACTATCGATCGCAGAACCAGAAGGCTGGGATGATGTCATTGCCTCAATCGCTGCCGGTGAGATAGTCGGCGTTGCCGATCAAGCGCATCCGACACCGTGTGACGCGCTGCAGACGCCGCGCACTTTCCCGATCAACTTTGCCGTGTTGAAAGAACGGGTGTCGAGCAGCGCGGTCGTCACCCCTGCGGAGGTTGCCCGGGCTATGCGTCTGGTTTTCGAGCGTTTGCACCTGGTGGTCGAACCCGGCGGAGCTGCGGCGCTGGCTGCCGTGCTTGCGGGGAAAATCGAGCTTGTTGGGACGCCTGTCGTCACATTGTCAGGCGGCAATGTTGATTGGGAAACTTTTGTTCGCATGATCGGGGAAGTAGCATGATTGATAGACCGGTTGTTCAAGCCACCACCGCAGAGCATCAGGCAGTGATTGCTACTCTCGCCAATGCATTCATGACCGACCCAGCGCTGAGCTATATCGTCCCGGACAAGGTAGCACGCGCGAAGATGCTACCAAAACTCTTTGAACTGTTGGTGCCGGCCGACGCAAAAGCAGGCACAGTCATGCGGTCCGGCAATGATGAAGCAGCAGCGCTTTGGCGCAATCCCGGGATGGCAAAGGATGCGGGTGGAACAAGCCTTGCTCTGATATGGAATATGTTCCGGATTTTCGGCCTTTCTATCGCACGAGCCAACAGCGTGGCGGATGCGATCGCGGCCCACCTACCGGAAGGGCGTTATCACTATCTGCATTTTGTGGGCGTCCGCAGCGCGGATCAGGGCAAAGGCTGGGGCGGCGCAATCATTAGAGAGGGATTGGCCCGTGCTGATGCCGATGCTTTGCCAACGTGGCTCGAGACAGCAACTCCAGAAAACGTCCCGCTCTATGAGGGCCTCGGTTTTGTTACGCAGGTCGAATGGGATATCCCCAAGGGCGGGCCGCATTTTTGGGGAATGATGCGACCGGCGTAACAACTCCAGTTGCGGTTTACGCCGCCTCAGCCAACTGCAATTCCATCCGGCCCCAAATTTCGATCAGAGCCTCGGTCAGTTCGCGCATCATCTCTTCGCTATGCTGCGGGCCGGGCGTGAAGCGCAGCCTTTCGGTGCCACGCGGGACGGTGGGATAATTGATCGGCTGCACATAGGCGCCATATTCGGCGAGCAGCGTATCGCTGATCTTTTTCGCCTTCACAGGATCGCCAATCATCAGCGGCACGATGTGCGTCTCGCTCATCATGACCGGCA
>JAJTFR010000148.1 GCA_021298455.1 Sphingomonadales bacterium
GCAGGAATTCCCCCGATACCGTGCCATGGCTTTCGAACATGCCATATTCGGGTTCAGGCAGGCCGTAATCGGGCATCGTGCCGATCAGCTTGCGAACCATCCGTTCGCCGATCCTGTGGCGTAACCAGCGCGGCATCCATGCCGGGGCAGGGTTTTTGTCACCGGGCTTGCCGCCGATATATTTGGGGAAGACCCAGATGCCACGGCGCGCCGATACAAAGAGTTTTTCAGCGATCGGGCGCGATGATAATTCGGATGAAATATCCATCGAGCTGTTGCCAAGGCCCACGACCAGCACCCTTTTCCCGATGCAGTCGATCGGATCGAAGGGAGAGCGATATTGGTGCGAATGGATTTGCGACCCGTTGAAACTGCCAGGATATTCGGGGATGCGCGCGGCCCAATGATGACCATTGGCAACTACTAGCGCATCATAGCGTTTAGTCTCGCCGGTCGAGAGCGTGACATCCCAGCCACCGTCCGCGCGGCGCTTTGTCTTTTCGACGCGGGTGTTGAAGGTGATGTGCGGACGGATGCCGAAATGGTCGACATAATCGTGGAAATATTGAAGCAGTTGCGAATGGTGCGGATAATCGGGCCAGTCTTCGGGCACCGGATAATCTTCGAATGCCAGCCGCCATTTCGATGTGTCGATATGCAGGCTCTTGTAGCAGGCAGACATGCCATTGGGATTGTTGAAATACCAGTTGCCACCGATATCGTCCGACGCCTCATAGACGTCGAACGCAATGCCATAATCCTTGAGCCGCTTGGCTGTGGTAAAGCCAGAACAGCCAGCGCCGATGATACAAACCTTGGGCAGGTTCATGCCGCTCTCCCGTTTTTCCGCGCAATGCACGGTCTCCGGGAGCGAGTATGTTTAAACGCGCGATTAAAGTCTAGCCCTATGCAGGGACCATACTGCTATTCTGCAGAAAGTAGAGCGATCGTTGCGGCATCAGACGCCGCAAGGCTGGTGGCGACCAGTTGCGTTTTTACGAAATAGGCGATCCAGCGCAAGATCTTGCCGGTGCTGCGCAATACGGTTGCAGGATGATCGCGTAGCGCACGCAGCAACAGGCCCAAGCGGATCTTGTACGGATCACGGCACAAGAGGCGGATATAGGCCTCTGCTCGACGCTGCGAGCGCGGCAATGCCTTGATCTCCCGCAGCATGACCTGTGCGGCAAGCGCATGGATCTGCCGCGCCCGTGCACTGGTCAGGCTGCCCTTGTGCCGCCGGTAGAGGTACAGATCCTCGGCTATCGGAAAAAAGGTGAATTGCCGCGCCGCGCGCAGCCAGAAATCATAATCTTCCACACCGAACAGCGTCTCGTCATAGCCGCGCAGCGCCTGCTGGACTTCGCGGCGATAAAGGAAGCTACAGCCGACTGCATTGCCGAACACCAGCTGGTCGGCAGGTGCGACCGCGACTTTCTGCCCGGGAACGCCGTCTTCATCGATCAAGCGGTAATCCGAATGGAACACCGCATGGCCCGGATTGGCTTTCGCCGCCGCGACCAGTGTTTCCAGCATGTGTGGGCGCAACAGATTGTCATCGGACGTCCAGCTGAAAAGTTCGCCGCGGGCCAGCCTGAAACCGACATTGAGGCTGGCTGGCAGTTTGGAATTTGTCGCATTGCGATGAAGGCGGATGCGCGCGTCGCGGGCCGCATATTCGGCCAGGATTTCAGGCGTCGCATCGGTTGAACAATCATCCACCGCGATCAGTTCAAAGTCAGCAAAGCTTTGTGCAAGGATGGAATCAAGGGCATCGCGCAGATAGCATGCGCCGTTAAACACGGGCAGCACGATCGAAACCAGCGGCACAGTGCGTGCGCTGGCGGGCTTTGCATGATTGCCGTGTATTTCGACCCGATCATTCACGCTTCGTCGCATAGCAGCAAAGATTGAACGATTTCTTGATGGTAAGCGGGCAGGTGGGGCTTCGCCGATATGGCGGTTAGCCATGCCGGTTCTTATCTCCGGTATATGAAAACTGCCCTTTTTACCGTGCTGACCGGCGCTGCTTTGCTCCTGCTTCCTGCCATCGCTTCGGCGCAGCCTGCGGGCAGTGGCCGTCCGCCAGAGGATCGCAACAGCCTTGTCCTCGGATTGGGTGGCGGGATTGCTCCGGAATATGAAGGTGCAGACGATTATGGCTTTCAGCCCGGCGGTGTGATTCAGGGCAAGGTTGACGGTTTCGATTTCCAGGTGCGTGGGCCCAATATCTATGTCGATTTGTTGCGCGATGCCCCCGAAAGCCGGTGGAACCTGATTGCCGGGCCGGTGGCGCAGGTGCGTTTTGAACGCAACAGCCGCAACGATATCGACGATCCGCGCGTCGCCGCGCTTGGCACGCGCGACACAGCAGTCGAATTGGGGGGCTATGTTGGCATTGGCCGCAAGGGTTTCCTTATTCCGCCCGCCAGCCTTACCTTTGATCTCGCCTTTGTGCGCGATGTTGCCGGCGCGCATGACAGTTTCATCCTGACGCCGGGCGTTGCCCTGTCCAGTCCGCTGTCGCAGCGCAGCTTTGCCCGGCTGGGGGTGACGGCTGACTATGTCGGCAAGGGCTATGGTCGCACCTATTTCGATGTCGCGGCCTTGCCCAACCCTGATGCACTGCCTGCTTATGCGACGCGCGGCAGCGGCTTGAAAAGCATCGGTACGACATTCCTCCTCACCCACGATCTTGGCGGCGATAACCGCAAAGGCTGGGCGTTGTTCGGCCTTGCCGGTTATAAAAGGCTGCTTGGCCAATATGCCCGGTCACCGATTGTGCGCGATGCGGGCAGTTCCGACCAGTTTCTGGGCATAGCCGGGATTGCCTACGCCTTTTGACCGATCAGATCGCGTTCACCGGTATGCGCAGATAGACGTGCCCCCCGGCTGACGGGGGCGGCATAGCGCCGGCGCGAATATTGACCTGCAGCGAAGGCAGTATCAATTGTGGCGCATCCAGCGTCGCGTCGCGCGCCGTCCGCATTGCGACAAATGCGTCTTCGCTGATGCCGTCATGGGCATGAACATTCTGTGCCTTTTGTTCGGCAACGCTGGTTTCCCAGTGAAAGTTGCTTCGGCCTTCCGGCAGATAATCATGCCCCACAAAGATGCGGGTTTGGGGTGGCAGGGCGAGTATCTTGCGGATTGACCGGTAGAGCGTCGCTGCATCACCGCCGGGAAAATCGGCCCGTGCCGTGCCATAATCGGGCATGAACAGAGTATCGCCGACAAAGGCGGCATCGCCGATCAGGTAGGTGACGCAGGCCGGCGTGTGCCCCGGCGTGTGCAGGACAACGATCCCCAATTCGCCCAAGGGCAGGGTTTCACCCTCGGAAACGAGATGGCCGAAGTCGCCGCCATCCGGCTTTACATCGTCGGCTTCGAACAAAGCGCCGAACACGCGCTGGACGTCTGTTATGTAAGATCCGATCACGATGGGCGCGCCGGTTTTCTCATGTAGATAATGGGCGGCGGACAGATGGTCAGCATGGGCATGGCTTTCGAGTAGCCACACAAGTTCAAGCTGCTGTTCTGAGACATAGCTCAGCAACGCATCGGCTGACGCGGTTGATGTGCGTCCATTGCGCGGACTGAAATCAAGCACGGGATCGATGATCGCGGCTTTTTTGCTGGTCGGATCATGCACGACATAACTCACCGTAAAGGTCGCGGGATCGAAAAAGCCTTTCACTTGCGGATTCATGAGTCGTCTCCTTACAGCCATTATATTAGCACTTGCTAATTTAGAATCAATGAATATATTGGCGTCATGTTTGACCTCACCCGTTTTGATCTCGCCCTGTTTGAAGAAAATGCCGGACGCGCGGCGGCTTTGCTGCGACTGCTAGGCAATGAAAAAAGGCTGATGCTGTTGTGCCAGCTTGTCGATGGCGAACTGTCCGTTGGCGAAATGCAGCGCCGGATCGGCGTGTCACAATCGGCCTTGTCGCAGCATCTGGCCTTGCTGCGTGAGGAAGGCGTGGTCGCCACCCGCCGGGAAGGTCAGACGATTTATTACCGCATCTCGGATCATAGCGCGTTGCGGATCATTGAAACCCTGGCGGAACTGTTCTGCCCGCCGGAAATGAGGAAAACGCCATGACAGCCATATTGCACAAGCTCTCCCCCGCCGAAGTGCGCGCGCGGCTCGACGCTGGCCGGGCGGTGCTGGTCGATATCCGAGAGCCGGATGAATTTGCCCGCGCCCGCATCAAGGGTGCACAATCACAGCCATTGTCGAAATGGGAACAGGCGCATCTCGCCATCGATCCCGACGCCGATGTCGTCTTCACCTGCCGTTCGGGTATGCGCACCGCCGGGGCGTGCGACCGGCTGGCGGCAAGGGTTTCTGGTGAGGCTTTCATCCTCGACGGCGGGCTTGATGCCTGGGCGAAGGCCGGCCTTCCGGTCGAAAGCAACGCTGATGCCCCGATGGAGATCATGCGGCAGGTACAGATTGCCGCAGGTTCGTTGGTTTTGATCGGTGCGTTGCTCGGCTTTGTCGTCGCGCCGGCATGGTACGGGCTGTCGGCCTTTGTTGGTGCAGGGCTGACCTTCGCCGGGGTGACGGGCTTTTGCGGCATGGCGCG
>JAJTFR010000006.1 GCA_021298455.1 Sphingomonadales bacterium
GCCGCGCATATGATGGATACGGTCGGCAACAAGGCTTCTGCAAACGAGATCGCGATGATCAAGGTGCAGGCACCTAATATGGCGCTGAAAATCATTGACGACGCCATTCAGGCGCATGGCGGCGGCGGCGTTTCCGAAGATTTCGGTCTGGCATCGGCTTACGCGCATCAGCGCACGCTGCGCCTCGCTGACGGCCCCGATGAAGTCCACAACCGTGCCATTGCACGCATGGAACTGGGCAAATATGGCGGTGTTCGCGGCGGCGTTGAAATGTCGAGCGGCCACATGGCGGCGACACGCTGATGAAGGCCGCAGTCCTCGTCCAGCCGGGCAAACCGCTCGAGATCGAAACGCTGCAAATAGCGAAGCCGGGTCCGCACGAAGTGCTGATCCGCAACGCTGCCTGCGGCCTGTGCCATTCGGATCTCCACTTCATTGACGGTGCCTATCCGCACCCGCTGCCCGCAGTGCCCGGCCATGAAGCCGCCGGCATTGTCGAGGCGGTCGGTTCGGAAGTACGCACGGTGAAGGTCGGCGATGCCGTGATCACCTGCCTGTCCGCGTTTTGTGGCCATTGCGAATATTGCGTCACCGGGCGCATGTCGCTGTGCCTTGGCGGCGATACGCGGCGCGGCCCGGGTGAGGCTTCGCGCCTATCCCGGCCCGATGGTTCGCCGGTCAACCAGATGCTCAACCTTTCGGCATTTGCCGAAATGATGCTGATCCACGAACATGCCTGTACCCGCATCAATCCGGAAATGCCGCTCGACCGGGCGGCAGTGATCGGTTGTGCGGTTACCACCGGGGCTGGCACAATCTTCAACGCCTGCAAGGTCACGCCCGGCGAGACGGTTGCGGTCGTCGGCTGTGGCGGCGTCGGGCTTGCGACGATCAATGCAGCGAAGATTGCTGGCGCTGGCCGCATCATCGCAGCCGATCCGATCCCCGAAAAGCGGGAACTGGCGATCAAGCTGGGCGCAACTGATGTTGTCGATGCGTTGGCAGATGATGCCGCTGCGCAGATCCTTGAAATCAGCAAGGGCGGCGTTGATCATGCGATTGAGGCCGTGGGCCGTCCTGCTTCGGGCGAACTGGCAGTGAAATCGCTGCGCCGCGGCGGAACAGCAACGATCCTTGGGATGATGCCGTTGCAGCATTCGGTCGGCCTGTCGGCGATGGACCTGCTTTCGGGCAAGAAACTGCAGGGCGCGATCATGGGCAACAACCGTTTCCCCGTCGACATTCCGCGCCTTGTCGACTTCTACATGCGCGGTCTGCTCGATCTCGACAGCATCATAGCCGAACGCATCCCGTTGGAGGGTATCAATGAAGGCTTCGAAAAGATGAAGAAGGGCGATAGCGCACGGAGCGTGATCGTTTTCGATCAATGAGCGAAGCTGCCCCGATCAACGCACAGGAAGCATTTGTCGGTACGGTCGAGCCCGAAGGGGCCGATCGTCTCGACGAAGCGAAGCTGACGCAATGGATGGAAGCGAATGTGGAGGGATTCAAAGGCCCTCTACATCTCGGCAAGTTCAAGGGCGGCCAGTCGAACCCGACGTACAAGATCGCAACAGACAGCCATAATTATGTATTGCGGCGCAAACCCTTTGGCCCGTTGTTGCCCTCTGCCCATGCCGTGGACCGCGAATATAAGGTGCAGGCCGGATTGCATAAAACCGGCTTTCCCGTCGCCCGCCAATATGGGCTGTGCACCGATGATGCCGTCATCGGAAGCTGGTTCTATGTGATGGATATGGTCGATGGCCGCACCATCTGGGATGGCGCGATGCCCGGCAGCAATCCAGAGGAACGGCGCGCGGTCTATTTCGAGATGATCGACGTGCTCGCCCGGTTGCATAACACCCCGATCGAGGATGCAGGCCTTGCCGATTTTGGCAAGCCCGGCAATTATTTCGGCCGTCAGGTTGATCGTTGGACCAAGCAGTATCGGCTGTCCGAGACAGAGACGATGGAGCCAATGGAACGGCTGATCGAATGGCTGCCAGCAACGCTGCCAGAACAGACGCGGACCAGCGTGGTCCATGGTGACTTCCGCATCGACAATGCGATTTTTGAACGCGACGGGACAAAGTGCCTCGCCGTGCTTGATTGGGAATTGTCGACTCTGGGCGATCCGCTGGCCGATTTCACCTATGTTGCAATGGCCTGGGTTACCGAAAATGCCGGCCGTTCTGGTGTGATGGATCTTGATCGCAAGGCGCTGGGCATCCCGGAGCTTGAGGAAGTGGTCGAACGTTATTGCAAGGCAACCGGACGCGACGGCATCCCCGATCTCAACTGGTATTTCGCCTATAACTTCTTCCGGCTGGCAGGCATCATCCAGGGCATCAAGAAGCGGGTGATCGACGGTACCGCCAGTTCGGCACAGGCCAAGGCCATGTCCGAACGTGTTGCCCCGCTGGCGGAATGCGCCTGGGAATTTGCGAAGAAGGCCGGGGCGTAATTCAGCGTCTTCCCTGCGAATGCAGGGTCGCCATAAGTTTGCCCAAAGCATGTTGTGCAAACTTCCTTCGGCCCCTGCCTGTGCAGGGGCCATAAAATAGAAGGATTTAGAATGTCCCTTTTCAACATGACAGGGCAGGTGGCCCTTATCACCGGTTCATCGCGCGGCATCGGCAAGGCCATTGCCGAGGAAATGGCCGAGCAAGGTGCCAAAGTCGTCATTTCCAGCCGTAAGCAGGATGTCTGCGATACGGTCGCGGCAGAGATTAATGCGAAATATGGGGCGGGCACCGCGATTGCGGTTGCTGCGAACATTTCGTCAAAGGCAGATCTCCAGAATCTGGTCGATGAGACGCGCAGGGCCTTTGGCAAGATCACCGCGCTGGTGTGCAACGCGGCGTCGAACCCCTATTATGGCCCGTCGGCAGGGATCAGCGATGATCAGTTTCGCAAGATTATGGACAATAACATATTGTCCAACCATTGGCTGATCCACATGGTCGCCCCTGAAATGCTGGAACGCGGTGATGGATCGATCACGATTGTATCGTCCGTGGGCGGGATCAAGGCATCGACAGTGATCGGCATCTATTGCATTTCCAAGGCGGCCGACATGCAGATGGCGCGCAACCTGGCCGACGAATTCGGTCCGCAGGGTGTGCGCGTGAATTGCATCGCGCCGGGCTTGATCAAGACCGATTTTGCCCGCGCATTGTGGGAAAACCCGGAAACGCTGGAAATTTCAACGCGCCGGTCATCGCTACGCCGCATTGGCGAGCCGCACGAAATTGCAGGCGCTGCGGTATTTCTTGCAAGCAAGGCCGGGGGCTTCACAACCGGTCAGACCATCGTCATCGACGGTGGTAACACGATTTCAGGAGGATGAGCATGGGTGCGTTGGCAGATAAGGTCGCAATCATTACCGGCGCAGGATCGGGCATCGGCCGCGCCTCGGCGCTGCGCTTTGCCGCCGAAGGGGCAAAGCTGGTGATCGGCGACAAGAGCGAGGCTGTATTTGAGACCGCGAAAATGGTCGAAGCTGCCGGCGGCACTGTGACCGCGCTGCAGATTGACGCCGGGGTTGAGGCCGATGTGGCAAAGCTGGTTGAGACCGCCACGTCCAACTATGGTGGCCTTGATGTCGCCTTTGCCAATGCCGGGATCATCGGCGACATGGGCGGGATTTTCGAGATCGATCCGGCCAGCATGGCCGAAACATTCCGTGTGAACGTCATTGGACCTGCACTGATGGTGAAACATGCGGGCAAGGCAATGGTCGATCAGGGACGCGGCGGCGCAATCGTGCTGACGGCCAGTGTGGCCGGCCTCAATTCCGGCGCGGGTCCGCTGACCTATTCGGCGTCGAAAGCCGGTGTGATCAATCTTGCCAAGACGGCGGCGCAACAGTTGACGACGTCTGGCGTGCGCGTGAACGCAATCTGCCCCGGCCTTACCGAAACCGGGATGACCAAGCCGACCTTCGATTATGCCCGTGCCAAGGATGTGATGCACAAGGTCGGGCAATTGAACCCGCTGAAGCGCGCGGCCCAGCCCGACGAGCTTGCCAATGTTGCATTGTTCCTGGCCTCTGATCAGGCAAGCTATGTCAACGGACAGGCCATCGCGGTTGATGGCGGCCTTACCAGCTCGCATCCGGTTACCCGGCAATTGCTGGGACAGACGGCGCATTAATCATCCCCCTCTTGCTTGCGGGAGGGAAGAAAAGGGAATGCTATGAATAGCAGCACGGCACAACAACTCGGTTTCCTGCCCGACCGGCTTGACCGGATCGGCGCGCATATCCAGACGAAATATCTGGACAGCGGAAAACTGCCTTTCGGTGCCTTGCTCATCGGGCGAGGGGATGAGGTCGCGCACAGCTGGGCCTCTGGCGTAGATGGCGATGCGATTTTCCGTATCGCCAGCATGACCAAGCCGATCACCTCGATCGCCTTCATGCAGCTTGTTGAGCAAGGCAAGGTCGCGCTCAGCGAGCCGGTGGCCAAATATATTCCCGAATTTGCCGATTTGGGCGTCTTTGTCAGCGGTGGCGGAAATGTGCCCTTCATTACGCGCCCGCCGGTGACGCGGCTCAACATCATCGATGTGCTGCGCCATACTACGGGCTTCACCTACAGCTTTCAGGAACGCACGCCGGTCGATGCCGCCTATCGCAAGACCGAGCTTGAGCATTGGATGAAGAATGACAGCCAGAGCTTCATCGACCATCTGGCGAAGATCCCGCTTGAATTTGATCCGGGCACGAGTTGGAACTATTCGGTTTCAACCGATGTTCTGGGGGTTCTTGTTGAACGCATTTCGGGCCAGTCGCTGGGTGATTATTTCCGCGAGCATATTTTCGAACCGCTGGGCATGAAGGATACAGGCTTCAAGGTGGCGGCCAGCGAGGCGCACCGCATCCCCGATTGCTATGCCTTCCATCCAACACAGAATATGGTGCAGACCGACAAGCCCGGTTCCGAAAGCCTTTGGGCGCAGGGGTGGAAATTTGAATCGGGCGGCGGTGGCCTTGCCTCGTCCATCCCCGATTATCATCGCTTTTGCAGGATGCTGCTGAACGGTGGCGCCTTGGACGGCGTGCAGGTCATCAGCCCCAAGACGTTGGAACTGATGGTTGCCAACCATCTGCCCGGCGGCGGTGACCTGACACAGCACAGCAAATCCCTGTTCAGCGAGGCAGAAAATGCCGGTATTGGTTTCGGCCTCGGCTTTGCCTGCAATATCGATCCAGCGGCCACGATGTTGGCCGGATCAAAGGGCGAATTTTACTGGGGCGGCATGTATTCGACCGCCTTCCTGATTGATCCGGTCGAGGATCTGATCATGATTTTCATGACGCAGCTTGCGCCATCTTCGACCTACCCGATCCGACGCGAAATTCGGACAATGATGTATGCGGCCTTGGCCGCCTGACAAAAGTGGAGATAGTAATGCAATCGGTAACCACCTCCCAAGACGGTGAAATCCTGATCCTGTCGGTGAACAATCCGCCGGTGAACGCCCTCAGCTGGCATGTCCGCCAGGGCATTTCCGACGGTATCGAACAGGGCCTGAAGGATGACAGCGTGCAGGCGATTGTCATCCGCTGCGAAGGGCAGACTTTCATTGCCGGCGCAGACATCACCGAATTTGGAAAGCCCCCGCAAGGGCCAGATTTCAACTCGGTGCTCAACACGATCGAAATGGCGACCAAGCCGGTCGTTGCGGCGATCCATGGCACGGCATTGGGCGGTGGCCTCGAAACTACGCTGGTCTGCCATTATCGCATCGCCGTTCCTTCGGCAAAGCTGGGCGTGCCCGAGGTCAAGCTCGGCCTGTTGCCTGGGGCGGGCGGAACGCAGCGTTTGCCGCGCCTTGTCGGGATCGAACAGGCGGCAGTGATGACCTCGCTCGGTGAACCCATTTCGGCGCAGAAAGCGCTCGATACGGGGTTGATCGACAAGTTGGCCGGCGAAGACAGCCTTGCTGCCGATGCCGTGGCCTTTGCCCGCGAATGCGTTGCCAAGGGCCCGCGCCACACCCGCGACCTGCCGGTCAAGGGTGACATTGCGATTATTGCCAAGCTTGAGGCGGAAAATGCTCGCAAGTGGAAAGGCTTTGAAGCGCCCTATGCGAATTTGCGCTGCGTTGCTGCCGCAGCCGAAAACCCGAACATTGAAGACGGCCTGAAGTTCGAACGGGCCGAATTTGTGAAGCTGATGTCTGGCAGCCAGTCGGCCGCGCAGCGTCACATGTTCTTTGCCGAGCGTCAGGCCGCAAAGATTGATGGCCTGCCCAAGGACATTGCGCTTCGCGCCATCAAGAAGGTCGGCGTGATCGGTGCAGGCACCATGGGTGGCGGAATTTCGATGAACTTCTTGGCTAAGGGCATTCCCGTCACCATCGTCGAGATGGTGCAGGAAAATCTCGACCGGGGTGTTGGCGTTATCCGCAAAAATTACGAAGCCTCTGCCGCAAAGGGCCGCTTTACGGCCGAGCAGGTCGAAGGGATGATGGGGCTGCTCACGCCCACGCTGAGCCTTGAAGACCTTGCCGATTGTGATCTTGTGATCGAGGCCGTCTATGAAAGCATGGACGTAAAGAAGGACGTGTTCGGAAAGCTGGATAAGATCTGCAAGGCCGGCGCGATTCTGGCGTCGAACACCAGCTATCTGGATGTAGATGAAATCGCTGCATCGACCTCGCGTCCGCAGGATGTGGTCGGCATGCACTTTTTCTCGCCGGCCAATGTGATGAAATTGCTTGAAGTAGTGCGCGGCGAAAAGACCGCAGACGACGTGCTGGCAACAGCGATGGCGATCGGCAAGAAGATCGGCAAGGTCGCCGTGGTTGCAGGCGTCTGCCACGGCTTTATCGGCAACCGCATGCTCAGCCAGCGGCAACAACCTGCGATGCAGTTGCTGCTCGAAGGTGCAACGCCAGCGCAGATTGATAAGGTTCATACCGATTTCGGCATGCCGATGGGGCCATTCCAGATGAGTGACCTTGCAGGTCTCGACATTGGCTGGCACCGCGACCCGACCCGCATCGAAACGATCCGCGATGCGCTTTGCGCGGCTGGCCGCTTCGGTCAGAAGAACGGCAAGGGTTTTTACGATTATGATGCAAAGCGGGTCGGCACGCCATCTTCCGAAGTGCTCGATATCATTGAGGAATTCCGTTCGACGTCCAACCTGCCGAAGCGCGAGATCAGCGATCAGGAAATTATCGAGCGCACGCTCTATCCGATGGTCAATGAAGGCTACAAGATCCTCGAAGAGGGCAAGGCGCAGCGCGCCTCGGATATCGATGTCGTCTGGATCTATGGCTATGGCTGGCCGGTCTATCGCGGCGGTCCGATGTTCTGGGGTGACCTTGAAGGCGCGGGCAAGATTGTCGAGGCACTGGAACGCCATGGCGTGGCCGTCGCCGATTCGCTGAAGGCGAAATCCGCCTGATTTACACCCGTCGCCGGTGAGTTGAGCCTCACCGGCGACGGGCTGAAAATGAACAACGGTTCATCCTGTGACTCCGACGAGTCACCGACAAGATGTTGTGGTCAAACGCCCTCACAGGCATCACACCCCTACAAGATAAAGATCTGGGGTCGTTGTTCCATGTTCCGCAAAAAATGCCTTGCCGCACTCGGTGCGCTTGCTCTGCTGATACCTGCGCAGGCAATGGCATTGCAGTGCGCCCCCTTTGCCCGGCAGATTTCGGGCGTCGAAATTTTCGGTAATGCGAAGACTTGGTGGTATCAGGCCGAGGGCCGCTACGCCCGCGGTGATGAACCTAAACTGGGCGCGGTGATGACTTTCAAACCCACCCGTTCGATGCCGATGGGCCATGTCGCCATGGTCAGCAAGATCGTATCCGATCGCGAAGTGCTGATCGACCATTCCAATTGGTCGACGATCGATGGTCGTCGCGGTCATGTGGAACGCGGTGCGCGCGTGATCGATGTTTCGGCCAATGGTGATTGGAGCGAAGTGCGCGTTTGGTATGCCCCAGTGCAGGGTCTTGGAACGTCATCATACCCGCTTTACGGCTTTATCTATAACGACGCCGACAAGAGCGCTGAAATCTGATCAGGCCTCGTCCGCCTTTGGCATTTCCTCCAGGCTGCGCCGTCCCCAAATGATCAAATAAAGTAGGGCGACCCCGATCAGGATGAAGGTCGCCGGTTCCCACCAATTGAACAAGGCCACCCCTATCGCAGGCGTGAAGATATAGGCCGTGCCATTGATCGATGCGATTTTGCCGGCAACATCGCCTTGCTCGTCGCGTCGCACGGCGAGCGAAGAACCGGTGGTGAAGCCCGGCCGATACAGCCCGAAACCGAGTGAGGCGACGGCGAAGCCCAGCGTAATCCCATAGAAATCATAGCTGATTCCGACGAGTGCAATGCCAAGAAGCGCTAGGAAAGAACCCCATAGCACCGACGCGCGCGGGCTGATCGACAGCATGGGAATGATCCCCCATTGCGCCAACAGCGTTGCCATTGCGCCGACGAACATCACCGATCCTGTCGCCTCTACCGTTTCTTTCGGAAGATCCTGCAAACCCAGTCGATCGCGTACGAGAAAACCGATTACGCCCAATATCAATGCCTGCGCATGGCCGCCAATCAGCCCTGCGATGAACCAGTTGACGAGTCTGCTATCGCGCCAAGGCAAGCGTATTTCCTCGCGGGGGAGGGCATTGTCTTCTTCACCCGCTTCATCCTGTTCGGGCTGGTTGACCGACGCTGCCGAAGGGTAAGAAGTGATGATGCCACGCGCGGCAAAGCGCGGCGTATCGTTGGGCAGGCGCCAGTGCAGCGCAGCCAGCACCAGAAAACCAAAACTTCCGAAAGCGATGAGCGGTCCGGCAAGGCCAAAGGGTTCGAAAACAAGAAAGTGGGTAAGGGCAGGGCCGATGACCGTTCCAAGGCCGAAGGAGGAAGCGAGCAGAGACAGAGCCTTGGCACGCTCGGCCCGTTCGGTGCGCGCAGCGATATAAGCCTGAACCGCAGGAGGAGACGCCGATCCGAACCCGCCATAAAGGCTGCGAAAGATTGCAAAGGCGATGAAGGTGGCAGTCGGCGCGATCAAACCGTGAAGGCCCATCCAAAGGACGATACCACACAGTCCCATTGACGCCGCAAAACCGACCACGCCGATGGTCATCAATTGCTTGCGTCCGCGCCGGTCGGAAAGGCGGGCCCATTTCGGGGCGGTCAAGACCCAAAGCAACGCTGACCAACTGAAGGCGAGGCTGACCCAGACATCACCAATGTCGAGTTGGCTTGCAATCGCAGGCAGAGCAGATTGCATGGCCGTATTGCCGGCCGCTGCAACCAGCATGACAAGGAACAGGATGGTCACGCGGTCGGCGGGGATCACATTCTTGGCAGGCATCAGGCTTTGCTCCAGTCATAGCTGCGCTCGATCCGCGCGACATGCAGGTCGTAACTGCAATACCAGCGCTGACGACCAGCCTCGCGGATTTCGACATGTTCAGGGTGATCGCGCCAGGCGCGAGCACTGGCATCGTCGGCCCAATAGCTGACGGTGATGCCGACGCCGTCCCTATCGCGAACCGAATCCATGCCGATATAGCCCGGCTGGGCCTTTGCAAGCTTCACCATCCGCTCGGCTGCGGCATTATATCCAGCTTCGTCCTGTCCGCTTCGGTGCGACAGGAAAATTACGGCTATGCTATCGGCAGACTGGGCAGGCATCACAATTGCATAGAGTCGCAACGCTGCCTGCTGCAAGCCCGACGGAACCTTTTACCTGATTTCTCGCTTAACCTGCTTGCACTGCCGGGTCGCATTTGCGACTGGTTGCCTCCACTGTATTATTCTCATAAGGCAGGTTGATGACCGAGGGTTCCGTAGCGATTTCTGCCCGCATCGATCGCGTCAAGGCCGCAGTGAAGCGTTTTTTCGGTCCTTGGGGTGTGTTTTTCCGGGGCTTCCTGAAACACCCGATAATGGTCGGATCGATCATTCCATCCTCACGCTGGACAGTGGAAAAGATGCTTGGCCCGGTAAAATGGGATGAGTGCCAGCTGTTTGTCGAATATGGGCCGGGCATCGGCACATTCTGCCAGCCCGTGCTCGACAGGATGCGCAAGGATGCCACGCTGCTGGTGATTGATACCAACCCTGATTTTATCGAATTTCTGCGCCAGCATTTTTGCGACAGCCGTTTTGTCGCCGTCCATGGTTCGGCAGCAGATGTGAATGCGATCATCCGCGAATTCGGTTTCGAACATGCCGATTATATTTTGTCCGGTCTGCCCTTTTCAACGCTACCGGGCGACCTTGGCCCCCGCATTGCAAGCGAGACGGCAAAGGCCATTCGCCCGGGCGGAGCCTTTCTGGTCTATCAGTTCCGCGCCCGCGCCCGCGAATATATGGCGCCGCATTTCAAGCGCATCGACGCCGGCTTCGAATTTTGGAACATCCTGCCTTGCCATCTCTTCTGGGGATGGAAAAGCTGATCAGTCGTTTTTGATTAGGCCGAACTTGATCCGTCGGCCGAGGCTGTAATCCACCGAATTGACCAGAAAATAAGCGACGCCGGATTTGAACCGCGTCCACCAATTATCGCGTTCCCGCAGTACTTCGCGCGTCTGTTCAATCGATTGTTCGGCCAGGCGATCGATCAGGGCCTTCATGTGGTTGGCGAAACCTTCATCATGGACGCGCACCATAATCTCCATGTTGATGAACAGGCTGCGCACATCCAGATTGGCCGAACCGATATAAACATAGTCGTCCATGACAAGGAGTTTCATGTGGAGCGGACGCGGCTGGAATTCATAAATCCGGGCCTTCCGCCGCAAAAGATAACGATACAGCGATCGCGCTGCACCGATTGTGGCGCCATTGTCGGTCTTTCCCGCCATGATCAGCCGCGAGCCCTTATCGCGCCGTGTGACGCGCGCGATCCGGCGCAAGATGGTCTGTGATGGCGAGAAATAGGCTGCGACAATGTCGATCCGCTTCGCCGTTTCAAGCGCGCGTTTGAGGACTAGCCCCAGAGGTGAGATCCGGTTCGTCGGCCCGCCCAGCAGCCATTGCACCGGCCCGTCGCCCGGCTTCCAATCACGAATCAACCTTCGCATCGCGCGGAATTTGACGCGTCCGCCTTCGGAGATACGGTCCAGTGCGTCATAATATTGGACGAGATGGCTGACCTCGGGGCCGCTAACGATGACGCCCAGATCCTCCCAACTTTCATCCCCCTTGCGGTCGAAATAATGGTCCGAAATGTTGAAGCCGCCGACAAGCGCATGTTCTTCATCAGCGATCAGGATTTTCTGATGGTTTCGCACCAGATAGCCCAGGCCCCAGCGCGAGCCGAAGCAATGGTAGTGCCCCCCGGCCGCAACCAGCGGATCGAAATAGGCATGCGTGGTATCGCCTGACCCGAAACTGTCGATGATAAGTTGCACCCGCACGCCGCGGCCCGCCGCTGCGGACAGTGCGGCCAGCACGTCGTCGCCGGATTGGTCCGCGCAGAACATATAGCTGAACATGCGGATCGATCGCTGCGCGCTTTCGATCAGACGCAACAGTGCGCCCAGGCGGTCGGCCGGATCATGCACAAGGTGCAGGCTGTGCCCGCCCACTTCGAACCTGTTGCCCGGAAATTCCGCCATGCTGTCTATTATGGCCATAGAGCGAAGGTAGGAACGATCAGGACGCTGCGCAATACAGGTGCTTTTCGTTGACAATCCGGCGCCCAAGGCCTATCAGCGCCGCTCTTTTCCGGCATTTTTGTGATTCAGGAGCCAGCATGGCACGCGTTACCGTTGAAGATTGCATCGACAAGGTTCCCAACCGGTTCGATCTCGTATTGCTCTCGGCTGAGCGTGCGCGCGAAATTTCCGGCGGTGCGGAACTGACAATCGATCGCGATCGCGACAAGAATCCGGTCGTCGCACTGCGTGAAATTGCCGAAGAAACGGTCCGTCCCGATCATCTCAAGGAAGGTCTGATCCAGTCGTTGCAGAAGGTGCAGGTCGACGAGGACGAAGAGGTTGATGACATCGGCTCGCTCGCCAAGTCGGCTGAGGCGTTGCGCCTGACCGCTGCCGCACCTGCGCGCAGCGCCGGCGTTGCCCGCGATTACGACCGTTAGGTAATTGCATCGGCGGTTTTGCCGCCGAGCACCCGCATCCTTATCTGGCCATTTTCCAGAAGCGGGGCAGCAATCGCTGCCATCCGCCCCTGCCGTTCGTTCACCAGCGCTCGATTGAAAAAAGTGTTGGCCACGACGTCTGCGATCTGGAGGCCGGCCAGCCTGTGGCTCAGGTCAAGCTGTGCGGTGCCGCACGGGCCGACCAGAGCAGCAATATCCTCCCGGATGGCGCCAAGCGTGATCGGGCCATAGCGTCCGTCATCAACCACCACATTCGGGCAATCACCTGCGCCGGAAAGCATCGCGGCGACAACATCTTCGAGTAATGCAGCATAGACGCTGGTATCATGATCGCCGCGGTCGCCGTCCCCGTCGGGAACCATTGCAGATATGGCGATGCCGACAAGGATGCGCGCCTTGCTGTCCTGTATCATCTCGAACAACAGGGCGCGTTCGGCGAGATCGATCCGGCTGCCCTTCACCTCGCCATGAAAACCGGTGACGGTGCGAAACCGCGCGGTCAGCGCCTCTGCACTGTCGGCATCGATATCGACCCCTGCCAGGGTCATCACGCCGCGCCCGACGCCGCCTGATTCATCGCAATAGATCGGCATGGCTGCAGGATAGTGCGGTGGCGCGGCATCGCAACGGTAAAGAGGAAAAAGAAAAGCTCCCCTCGAGCATTGCTACGAGGGGAGCTTTGAAAATCAGGCGCCCTGCGGGTTGGGATCGCCAACGCCGCCGCGCTTGCCGCGCCCGGCCTTGGGAATAGCGGTGCCGACGACCGGCACGGCTGCGGGCCGCATCGTCTTGCTGGTATCGCGCTGGAACGAACCAGTCTCGAGCAGCTGCTTGATCTCATCGCCCGACAGTGTTTCGAATTCGAGCAGCGCTTCGGCCAGCAGGTTGAGCTGCTTGCGATGTTTTTTCAGCAGCGCAGTTGCCTTGTTATAGCCGCCTTCGACCAGCCTGCGGATTTCCGCATCGATCTTCTTTGCGGTTTCATCGGACATTGCCGTCGCCTGGCGCATACCATAGCCCAGATAGCCGTCCTGCCGCTCTTCATATTGCAGCGGGCCAAGCTCGTCCGACATGCCCCATTGCGTCACCATGTCGCGGGCAAGGCTGGTCGCATATTGGATATCGCCCGATGCGCCGCTGCTCACCTTGTCGTGGCCGAACACCAGTTCCTCGGCGACGCGGCCGCCCATGCTGACAGCAAGGTTGGCGTGCATCTTGTCGCGGTGATAGCTGTAATTATCGCGTTCGGGCAGGCGCATCACCATGCCCAGTGCGCGGCCGCGCGGAATGATGGTGGCCTTGTGGATCGGGTCAGATGCCGGTTCATGAATGGCAACAATGGCATGGCCTGCCTCATGAAAGGCGGTCATGCGCTTTTCGTCTTCGGTCATCACCATCGACTTGCGCTCGGTGCCCATCATCACCTTGTCTTTGGCGTCTTCAAATTCCTCCATCGCAACGAGACGTTTCGAACGGCGGGCCGCAAGCAGAGCAGCCTCGTTCACCAGATTGGCAAGATCAGCACCCGAAAAGCCGGGAGTGCCGCGCGCGATCACCCGCGGATCGACGTCGGGCGCCAATGGTACCTTTTTCATGTGGACTGCCAGGATCTTGACGCGGCCATCAATATCGGGGCGCGGCACGACGACCTGGCGGTCAAAACGGCCCGGGCGCAACAAAGCCGGGTCAAGAACGTCTGGGCGGTTTGTCGCAGCGATGATGATGATACCTTCATTCGCCTCGAAACCGTCCATTTCGACCAGCAGCTGGTTCAGCGTCTGTTCGCGTTCGTCATTCTGGTTGCCAAGTCCCGCACCGCGGCTGCGGCCGACCGCATCGATTTCGTCGATGAAGACGATGCACGGCGCGTTCTTCTTGGCCTGTTCGAACATGTCGCGCACGCGGCTTGCGCCGACGCCAACAAACATTTCGACAAAGTCCGAACCTGAAATGGTGAAGAAGGGAACGCCCGCTTCGCCTGCAATTGCACGCGCCAGCAGCGTCTTGCCGGTGCCGGGCGATCCGACCAGCAGCGCGCCCTTCGGTATCTTGCCGCCCAGACGGCTGAACTTGTGCGGATCCTTCAGGAATTCGACGATTTCCTGCAATTCTTCGCGGGCTTCGTCGATGCCGGCAACATCGTCAAACGTCACCTTGCCATGCTTTTCGGTCAACAGCTTGGCCTTGGATTTTCCAAAACCCATCGCGCCCGAACCGCCGCCCTTCTGCATCTGGCGCAGCACGAAAAAAGCAATGCCAAGAATGAGCAGGAAGGGCAGGGCCTGATAGAGCAGGATCAGCCAGAGGCTGGGCTGTTCTTCGGGCTTGCCCTGCACATCGACGCCATTTTCATCGAGCAGCTTGTAAAGATCGGTGTCGCCGGGAACGGGCACGGTGACGATCTGTTCGCCATTGGCCAGTTCACCAGTGATGCGGTCGGGCGAAATCGCCACGGACTTCACTTCGCCCGCTTCAACCTTGTCACGGAAGTTGGAATAGCTGAGCCCTTTGGACGCATCTGCGCCGCCGCCGCTGAAGATCGAAACAACCAGCAGCAGGGCCACCATGATGCCCGCCCAGATCATCAGATTGCGGACAAGTGGATTGCCTTTGGGTTCTTGTTCGTCGTTCATGCATCTATTCCGTTATCAAAAATCGGTTCTGTCCCAATGTAGGGCGCAAAAGGTGAATGGCAATATAAGGGTTTTCGGCCAAGCAGCGAAAATTCCGATTTCTCTAATGATTTTGTCGGCGTTCCGGCGCGGGTTGAAAATGCCAGATTGGGCCGCCGCGGCACAGTATGTTGCCAATGGTCAATGTCTCACCCGCGGCAAGCGCAGCCAACGCCCTGTCAGTTGTCGATCCGCGCGGGTCGATTGCCGGGTCAACCGCCTGCAACGCAAGGATCAGCAGACGGCGGACAAACTCAGACGGCAGTCCCTGGGGATCAAGGCGCACTTTGCCATCGCCTGGACGCACGAGGCGGTCGTTCGCGATCTGCGCTGCTGCCCATTCGAGTGCTATATGCGCGCCCGACAGCGCGGCAACGGTGCGTGCCGTCCGGCGGGCATCGAGCGTGGAAGGCGCGGACGCCAGCCAGTTGCGGAACTGCACACGGTCAAAATCGGTGTTGCTATTGCTAGGATCATCGCACGGCACCACCCCATGTGCCGCGCAATATGCCACCAACTCTTTCTTGGTAAAGCCTAGCAGCGGTCTGATGATCCGGCCATTTGTCTCGCGAACTCCGGACAATCCGGCAATGCCGCTGCCCCGGGCGATCCGCATCAAAAGCGTTTCCAGTTGATCGTCGGCATGATGCGCGGTTGCGATCCAGTCGAGGCCATTGTCGTCTGACCATTGTGCGAGCAAGGCATAGCGCACGTCACGCGCCGCTGATTGCAGATTGCCGGTGATTGGCTGTTCGGGTGACAGAATGGCATGGTCGACACCGCGCTCTGCGCAAATCCGCGCGACATAGGCTGCTTCTTCAGCGGCTTCGGGCCTTAAGCGATGATCGATGGTCGCGACGCGGAAGGCGCCGGGAAATTGTGTGTGGGCAATCAACAGCAGCGCGAGGCTATCTGGGCCGCCCGATACGGCAAGCCCCAAGCGCGGCTGTTCCGCCCCCCCGGTTTCAATGCCGGTAAGCCGGTGCAGGTTGGCCGCAAAGCCGGCCTCAATCTCTGCATTTGATCGCGCCATCGGGGCGGCCATAATCAGACCGCCGCTACTTGACCATCAGCTATTTGCACTTGGCCTTTTTGCGACCTTCGACAAGCCGGTTTGCCAGCCGTCCAGCCGAGTCGGCAGGATAGGCGCTGGTGAGCTGGGCAAATGCCTCGCATGCCTCTGCCGCCTTGCCCAGTTCGGTTAGCGCATCGCCCAGAAAATAGAGGCTGTCGGGCGCCCGGTCGCCGCGCGGATCATTTTTGTAATTGTCGTAAAAGATCTTCACCGCTGTCGCGGGCTTGCCATCGTCCAGCCATGCGCGACCCAGAAGGTTGCGGGCATAGCTGCTACGCGCATGTTTGGGAAACTTGCTGACGGTATCCTGCAACTGCACTTGCGCTTCGGGGTAGAACTTCGCTTCCCACAGGCGGTAGCCGTAGGAATAGCTGTCCTCAAACGCGTCATTGGACTTGGGCCGTTCGATGGCTGCAACGGCGGCGGTGCGCGCAGCCGAAGGCTTGGCAACCACTGGGGCCTTTGTGGCCGCGGCAGGTTTCGCGGCGGGTGTAGCAGGTTTCGGAGTTGGCGCAGCAGGCTTTGGCGCGGCAACTGCAACCTTCGGAGCCACTTCTTTCGGCGTCACTTCGGCGGCAGGTGCCGCTGCAACAGCGGCGGTTGCGGCCGCTTCCTTTAACTGCGCCTCGATCGCTTTCAGGCGACTGTCCATCGCACGCATGCTGGCGGCCTGTGTTTCCACCTGTCCGGTAAGGGTCGCCAATTGCGTTTCCAGCGCGTCGACCCGCGCGATCAGATCGCTCACCGCCGTCGAAGAAGGAGTGCCTACCGGTGCCGGCTTGGCTGCTTCGGTGCGGATATCGGGTTCGATGAAGCGTCCCGCGCCATCGGGAAACACCCGGCGCTGGACGGACTTCATTTCCTTCTCAAGTTTGACCACACGCCCTTCGATATTTGCTTCCTGCGCCTGAATCGGCGTGGTGGCCGTGGCAAACAGCGCGGCAGTGATCAAATATCCCGATTTCATGGCGGTCTCCGTCATAACAGCCTGATTCAATGTAAATTTGGATTGGGCTGGCCCTAGGATCGTATAGCCCACGCGATATGGCGAATAAAGCCTTTCGCTCCCAATTGGAGCAAATCGCTGTAAAATCTTGTGGATTGGGTACCAGCGGGTGCTTTACTGCGCCGGCGCATCACCTTCGCGTGCAACGGATCCGGCTGGGCTGGCACTCGCCGCTGGTGCAGGGCGTGCAGTTAAGGCAGCGGCGCTTACGCCGACATCAGCAATCGACCGTTCGCCTGTGCCAAGTGGGGGAACCGGCTTCCCGTCAATCGTCACCGTCAGGACCTGCGGCCGACCGGTAACGATCATCGGATTATTGGCATCGCCGGGAACGGTGAAGCTGTCGCCTGGCTGCATTTCATTTTCATAGAGCCGCACATTGTCAGCATCGTAGATCTTCACCCATACGCTATCGGTTGCAGTGATTTTCACTGTGCCATTGGTCGCAGCAGGAGCGGCCGCAGGTGCCGCCGCGCCTTTGTTTGCGGTAATTGGCGCTTCTGCAACCGGCTTGGTCGGCTTAGGCTCTGCGTCGGGCGAAAGCGCGAAGCTGCGCCAAATGAAATAGGCGGCGAGCAAGACAGCGGCGAGAGCAGCTGCGCCCCATGCCAGCGCGAAAGATGGTACGCGCGCAGGATCGGTGGGCTCATAAGCCGGCTGCCGGGCCGACATGGGCTGAAGCCCACCTTCGGCTAGCTCTTCGCGCAATTGGTCGGTCAGTTCGGTTGCATCCAACCCGACAGCGCGGGCGTAGGAACGGGAAAAGCCGAGAATATAAGTCGCGCCGGGCAATGTAGCGAATTCGCCCTCTTCGATCGCCTCCAGATGGCGCATCGGGACGCGGGTTTTGGCGGCAACATCGGCAAGTGAAAGCCCCGCCGCCTCACGCGCTGCGCGCAGACGTTGGCTGGCTGTTTGGTTGTCGGTCGCGCTGTCTTCGTTAGCCTGCGCATCCATTTCTTCGTCTGCGCGTTCGTCAACCACAGCGCTCTCCATTGACCCGTTATAGTGCCTCTGCCGGGCGATGCAGGGACAATGGCGGCACCTTAATGAAAGTCAACGTCAAATCCTTGAAACGCGCCACGGTGTGAAGGATTTTACGAAATCTCAATGCCCTGTTCGTCGGCCCAGGATGAAAGCTCCTGTCGGATGCTGTGCGGCGGGGCGGAGAGAAGGGCATCCATCTTGGCAGCGGCTGCACCCTGATCGAGCGAACGGACCATTGCCTTCACAGCGCCGACAGCGGCGGGCGTGATCGACAGTTTTTCGATCCCGATCCCGATCAGTGCCAGCGCCTCCAACGTGCGTCCGCCCATTTCGCCGCATACCGAAAGGTCGACGCCGGCTTCGCGGCAGGCGGTCGCGACGCGGCGGATGAAGCGTAGGATTGCCGGGCTGAGCCAGTCATAGCGTTCGGCAAGCCTCGGGTCCGCGCGATCTGCCGCAAAAAGGAACTGCGTTAAATCATTGGTTCCGATCGAAAGGAAATCGAGCCGCGGCAGCAATATGTCGAGCGTTTCCGCCAAAGCCGGGACTTCAAGCATCGCGCCATAGCGAATGCGTGATGGCAATTGTTTCTTACGCCCTGCCAGATAACGCAGCTGGGCTTCGAATACCGCCTTTGCCGTATCAAACTCCCATGGTTCTGACACCATCGGGAACATGACGTTGAGTTGCCGTCCGGCCGATGCTTCAAGAAGTGCGCGCGCCTGGGCCTTCATCAAGCCTTCCTGATCGAGCGCGAGCCGGAGTGCGCGCCAACCCATTGCTGGATTCTCTTCTTCCTCGGACGCATGCTTCAGATAGGGCAATGCCTTGTCGCCGCCCACATCAATCGTGCGGAAGATAACAGGCTTGCCGCCGGCCGCATCCAGCACATCCCGGTAAAAACGTTGCTGGCGCTCACGTTGCGGCAGTGTCGCGGAAATGAGGAACTGGAATTCGGTGCGGAACAATCCG
>JAJTFR010000007.1 GCA_021298455.1 Sphingomonadales bacterium
CGAAAGGTCGGTTGCCCCGCTGACCAGCGCCAGCGCGCGTGATGCATCATCGCTGCCCACGCCGGCGCGTTGCAGTACACGGGCGAGACTACCCCCCCGGCCCAGCGTCGCAGTCAATTCTATCCGCGGCCGTTCGGGGCTGGCGGCAAGTGCGCGCACGGCATCGGTTGCCGCCATGCGCCGCCCGGTATCGCTGCCATAAGCGAGCGGCGTGATCATCTGCGCGCGCGCTTCCTCCATCTGGGCAGATGTCGGCATCGCCGGTTGCGCGCCATAAATCGGGCCAAAGTCGGGCAGCAGCGACAGCGTGCCAATCGTCATAAGCGTCAGCGTCGCCAGCCCGCGAAACCATCGGGGGGAACCGATATCCTCACCCAGATCGGGCACCCAGTCCATTTTGGAAAGCCGGTCGCGCCACTGCGCCACTTGCGCATCGGCGCTGGGCAGGCCGGCGGCAGACATGGCTTCACGTTCGACAAACAGTTCCTCACTGCCGACGCCCGCCATCACATAAGCGCTGTCTTTTTTGCCGAACACTACGACCCTGTATCCCCCGTTTACGGCCGGGCTTTTTGACCTTTGTCGATTGTAATCAGAAATGGTTAAAGTCAAATTGAGAAAGACTCATCACGGCTCCATCTGCGCCGCACCGTGCAAATATGCCGATGGCGGGCGATGCACGGCCCGGCCAAGCCCATCTGGGCTGCCAATAATCACTGTCCTACAACCCCGCCGATGCGATATCTGGCCTGCCTTTTCACCCGCCAAGGAGAAGGCGCATGGCCCAAGACATTATCGCTGCAGGCGCGGATCCGGCCCCGCGGCACGACCCGCTGGATCTTGACGGCATCCTTCCGCCCGAATTGTCCTTCACCCCCGTCACCACCAAAAGCGGGCGGCAGAAATTCCTGCCTGAATTGCAGCGCAAATTCATCCAGGCGCTGTCGATCACCGGCAGCGTCACCCTTTCGGCGCGCGCGGTGGGGATGTCGATCGGGCAAGTCTATGGCGTTAAAAATGGCCCGCGCGCCGAAAGCTTTGGCACGGCATGGGAAAAGGCGATCCAGATCGGCGGCTATCGCGCCCGCGATACGATTGTCGATCATGCGATCAACGGCACGCCCGAATATTTTTACAAGGATGGGCAGCTGGTCGGCGAACGCCGCCATTTCAATCTGCGTGCGATGCAATGGGTCGTCACCCATGTCTTGCCGCATCTGGGGGAGGGGGCAGGCGGCCTTTCCGCGCAAGGCGTTATGCCCGCCAGCCTTAAGAAATTGAAAGAGGCATGGCGCGCCGAATGCCGAAAGGAGTGGGAGGAAGAGGCCGCCGCTCAAGAGGCGGAACTGCTCGCCCGATATCAGGCCGAACAGGAAAGCGTATCGGCAACACAGGCCCGTTTCCTGAAGAAATATCAGGGCAAGGTGCGTGAGGAATATTATTTCCGCGCCGAAGGAAACCGCATCGCCGCCGATTTCGCACTGCGCCAGCTCGCCTTGTTAGAGGTGGTGATGGATGTCGGCGGGATCAGCGATAATTTGATCCGCGATCATTTGCGGTGGAGGAAGAGGCGCGCCACCGCGCGTGCGATGCGCAACACGCGCTGCCCGCACTCCCCGCGCCGGATGCACAGCACGCCCCCGGCAGCGCCGCACCTGTGCCAGCATATTCCTATGCCCGCCCGCGCATGCCCTTTTATTTGAATGAAGAGGATATGGTGAAAGACGAAGTCGCCCGCACGCGGCTGAACTGGCTATCCGGCGATCATAGACAACGCGCCGCCGCAGAGGCGGAGTGGCGCGCAAACCGGCGGATCGAGAGTGAGGAGACGGGGGAAGGGGATACGTTTTTGCCGGAAGGGTGAAGCAAATTGACATTTATACCTTCGGCCACTATCTAGTCAGATAGTCAGGAGATGGCAAATGGCTGCGCAAGGAAACAACTGGAAGCTCGAGGACGCCAAGGCGCGGTTCAGCGAACTTGTCCGCATCGCCAATAGTTCCGGCCCTCAACATGTGACCGTGCGCGGCAAGGGCCGCGCGGTCGTGATGAGCGTCAAGGATTATGAGCGCCTCAAAAATGCAAGCAAACGTCAACCGCTTGTGCAGTTCATGGAAGGTTTGGGGCTTGACGGGCTTGTAATCGAACGGGACAAGGACCGAGGTCGCGATATCGACTTTTAATCTGCTCTTCTGGGCAGTTTGCGCAACTGGGTGGTGCCACGAGGCGAAAAAATGAACGGCTGGCTTCTCGACACCAATGTTGTCGCATCGCTCATTTCTCCTAATGGCGCGCCGAGCGTAAAGTCATGGGTGGCGGCGCAGGAAGAGCAAAGATTGTGGCTCAGCATCCTGACGCTTGCCGAATATGACAAAGGCATAGCGAACCTTCCCGACGAAGACCCCAATCGTGCTCGCTACATGGCCGCCCGCGATGCGCTTGAGGAACGTTTTTCCGGGCGGATATTACCACTGGATAACGGCATCGTTCGCCGATGGGGCGCAATTTCGGGCCGGATAAAACGCGACACCGGCCGCTCCCCGCCTGTCATCGACACATTATTTGCGGCAAGCGCCGTAGAACATAATTTGTGTTTTGTTACGCGCAATTTGAAGGATGTTGCGGGGAGTGGAGCGGAACTGTTTTCGCCTTGGGGATAACGCTTCAGCCGACACTTCACCAATTAATCGTTTCTACGCGTCGCCAGCGTCGCGAAGCTGTTTCAAAACGATAAAGCACGGATCTAAAGCGATCCGAAAAAGCGAAATGACTATTCCAAAGCTCTCCATGTCGATGGCTAGCTTCTATGATTGTACCCGCTACAAAAACATCGTTTCGAATTGCTTCGCGTTCGCCAATAAACCGAAACGCAATTTTGAACTTCATCTCACTCACCTCCGCTCAGGCTTATATTAGTGCGGCTCTGAAATTCGCTGGGCTTAATGCAAGAACGGAATGCAGCGGCGGCGCGAGTTCAAAGCCCATCGGCCTTTCCGAAAAATTGTAGATGCGAAGAAGTTTGAATGCGTCCGGTCGCTCATCGGCAAACGACAGTTCATTTGCGCTCAGAAAGAAGGGCGTAAGATTTGAGCCATTAGTGGTTTTTACCTCTATCAAGCGAGGTTTGCCGGTATCTTCAAACGACGC
This sequence comes from Sphingomonadales bacterium, assembly GCA_021298455.1. Lineage (GTDB taxonomy): Bacteria > Pseudomonadota > Alphaproteobacteria > Sphingomonadales > Sphingomonadaceae > Sphingorhabdus_B > Sphingorhabdus_B rara. Next base: position 3,148 of record JAJTFR010000007.1, read on the forward strand.
AATATCAAAGCCTGCGCCGTCGCCGAGTTCTTGGGATGTCCATTCCACTTTTCTAGCAAGATCTGCACGCCCCGCATTTGTGAGTCTGCGAATTTCATTCTCGAAGACAAGCTCTTCACCTGCTTTTCCAAGATTTCTGTTTCGAGCGTCCCTTGCTGCAGGATCAAATTTTCTAATCAGTCGCTCAAGTCCTGAAGTGACTTCTTGTTTGGAAGGTTTGGCGTCAGGTGGAGGACCGATCCACAGAGACCGATCTTCAATCAGTTTCGAATTTACTTTTAAATCTCGTTCGAAAGCTGGAACACTTTGTTCCACCAAATGGCGTTCGACCGCTGCAATCAGACTGGCCTGAAAGTTGGGTAGCGGAGCATATCCTTTAATGCGTGGCAGTCCTAATCGAGTGACAACGGCACTAATATTCATATGCTTCTGTTCAATCGCCCTCCTAGAGCGACCGGTAAGTTCTTGAAGTGCAGCATTTCTATGCGCTTTGACAAATGGTTGGCCGGAAAGCTCTAAGCCAAGCATCTCAAAATAGTCGGCGACAATCAGATCATTCTGTTCATCGGTCCAATCGCCGCCCGGTTGTCCTTCCGCCATACTTCATTTTGACAAAACAGCGAGATAAGGCAAGCGCACATTATACTTAGTCGACAAGTCGTTTAGATGCGCAGAATTGCGTTATTCTTCACCCATCCGCAGCGCTGCAATAAAACCTAGTGCGGGATGGACAAGGCCATCTACCTAAGCTTCGCCAAAACAATCCCATCGGCCTTGGCACGGTCCCTGACCGACTCCTCACTGCGGGTCAGCGCCTTGGCGATGGCCTTAAGAGCCATTCCCTTTTTCGCCAGCGTGTGGAGTTTGTCGATCTCCGCTGCGGTCCATGGTTGCTTGTGCCGCTCGAAGATCGTCTTGCCCATTATTCCTCACCCATACGAAGCGCAGCGATGAAGGCTTCTTGTGGGATTGAGACGGATCCATACTCCCGCATCCGGGCCTTGCCCTTTTTCTGCTTTTCCAGCAGCTTTTTCTTGCGGCTGATGTCGCCGCCATAGCATTTCGCGGTCACATCCTTGCGCAGTGCGGCGATGGTTTCGCGCGCGATGATCTTGCCGCCAATCGCCGCCTGGATCGGGATTTTGAACAAATGGCGGGGGATCAGGTCTTTCAACCGTTCGCACATGCCGCGGCCGCGCGCTTCGGCGGTGCTGCGGTGCACGATCATGCTCAGCGCGTCGACAGGATCGCCATTCACCATGACGCTCATCTTCACCAAATCGCCTTCGCGGTGGCCGATCTGATGATAGTCGAACGACGCATAACCCCTTGAAATACTTTTCAAACGATCATAAAAATCAAAGACGACTTCGTTCAATGGCAATTCATAGCGGAGCATTGCGCGACCGCCAACATAGCTCAGATCCTTCTGGATGCCGCGGCGATCCTGGCACAATTTCAATATGCCTCCCAGATATTCATCAGGGCAGTAAATTGTCGCGTCAATCCAGGGTTCCTGAATCTCCTCAATCCGGTTCACATCCGGCATATCCGCCGGATTGTGCAGTTCCATTTCGCGCGCATCTTCGGTTTTCGAACGGCCGAGTTTCAACTTATAAACCACCGATGGCGCAGTGGTGATCAGATCAAGATCATATTCGCGGCTAAGCCGTTCCTGAATGATTTCAAGGTGGAGCAGGCCCAGAAAACCGCAGCGAAAGCCAAAGCCCAAGGCCGCGCTGGTTTCCATTTCGAAACTGAACGATGCGTCATTCAACCGCAATTTGCTGATGCTTTCGCGCAGCTTTTCAAAGTCCGCAGCATCGGTGGGAAACAGTCCGCAAAACACGACTGGCTGCACTTCTTTAAAGCCCGGCAATGCTTCTGCCGCCGGCCGCTTGGCATCGGTGATGGTATCGCCGACACGGGTCTGTGCGACTTCTTTGATCTGCGCGGTGATGAAGCCGACTTCGCCCGGCCCGAGTTCGGGAAGCGTATCGATTTTCGGCCGGAAAGCGCCAACGCGGTCGATCAGGTGGAGCGTGCCCGCCTGCATGAACTTTATCTGCTGGCCCTTTTTGATCACGCCATCAATCACGCGGATCAGGATGACGACGCCCAGATAAGGATCATACCAGCTGTCGACCAGCATCGCCTTTAACGGGGCGTCGCGATCGCCCTTGGGCGGCGGAATGCGGGTGACGATCGCTTCCAGGATTTCGTCAATGCCGATCCCCGATTTGGCGGATGCCAGCACGGCATCGTCTGCGGGAAGGCCGATGATTTCCTCAATCTCTGCCTTTACCTTTTCGGGTTCGGCCGCGGGCAGATCGATCTTGTTGATGACCGGCACGATCTCATGATCATGTTCGATCGACTGGTAGACATTGGCGAGGGTTTGGGCCTCTACGCCTTGCGCTGCATCAACGACGAGCAATGCGCCTTCACAAGCGGCAAGGCTGCGCGAAACTTCATAGGCAAAATCGACATGGCCCGGCGTGTCCATCAAGTTGAGGATATAGGGCTTGCCGTCTTTTGCGGTATAATCAAGCCGCACCGTCTGCGCTTTTATGGTGATCCCGCGTTCTTTCTCGATCTCCATATTATCGAGCACCTGCGCGGACATTTCGCGATCGGACAGGCCACCTGTGCGTTGAATCAAACGGTCGGCCAGCGTCGACTTTCCATGGTCGATATGCGCGATAATTGAGAAATTGCGGATCTGCGAAAGTTCGGTCATGCGCGGCCCCTAGCAGTGGGCGGCAATTGCTTCAAGCGCGGCCCGAAACCGCATGTCTCCTTCGCCTTGGATGAGCGCAAATGTGACCTTGCGATCGATTAGCTCGGCTTTGCATAGCTCGAAAAAGTGGCGCCTTTCCTCGCGCTTTGCATAAACGCGCAGACCATCATCGACAAAGGGCAAGTCGATGTCGAGCAGCAGGTAAAGATCGGCATAGCCTTCAAACGTCTCGAACCATGGATCGCTCTGCCCGAACATCATTTGCGCCCAGACCTCGGTAATAAGCGGATCGGTGTCGAACAGAACAAGGGGTGCACCCAATTCGCTTGCCCGAATGGCCGCTCCCCGGTTCATCGCATGTTGCGCCTCGGCAATATGGACAAGTTCGGCCATGCCGATGTCGGTGCCGTGCGCCTCGCAATAGGCGCGGCCATATTCGGGAACCACCTCGCAGCCGAAATGCGCGGCTAGGCGGGTGCCAAGGGTCGACTTGCCCGTGCTTTCCGGACCGTGCAGGCAGATGCGTTTCATGCCGTCGCTTTCCGGGCGCGCTGCCATTCGACTAACCCGGCAATCGCGAGCGCGAGGAAAATCACATAAAGTCCGGCAGTCAGATAAATGCCTTTGGCAATGTAGAGCGGGATCGACAGCAGATTTACCGCTATCCACCACCACCAATTTTCAAGATAGCGGCGTGTCATCAAAATCTGCCCCGCGACTGAAAGCATCGCGACCGATGCATCCCAATAGGGCAGGGTGGCATCGGTCATCCGGGCCATGAATGTGCCCCATAGTGCGATCGCCATGGCGGAACCACATAGCCATGCATAAAGGCCGACTTTGCCAAGGCGTTCGACGACGACTTCGCCGGCGTTTGCACGGTTGCGGTTCCATGACCACCAGCCATAGATATTGACGGCAAAGAAGAAGATTTGCAGTCCGGCATCGCTGTAGAGTTTCAAATCGCGAAAAATGAAAAAATAGAGCGTCACCATCGCCAGCGCGAAGGGATAGTTCAACACAGACCGGCGGATGATCAGCACGATGTTCGCAATGCCCAGCAGCACCGCAGCAATTTCAATTAGGGTCATTTCTGTAGCCAGTCGGTCATGATCCGGTTCACCTTGTCGGGCGCGTCCTGCTGCACCCAATGCGAAATTCCGGGCAATCTGTGTAGTGTGAGGTGGGGTACCCACTGTTCCATGCCGTCCAGAAGGTGGATATCGAGCGCAAGATCATTCTCCCCCCAGATGACGAGCGTCGGCACCCGAACCGAAGCATCGCCCGGATCTCTATCGTCAGCATAGCGCATCAATGCGCGGTAATAGTTGAGCATGGCCTGCATTGCGCCCGGCAGTTGTGCGGCCTTTGCATAGACATCGAGATCGGATTTGGCGAAGCGATCCTTGTGCGCGGCACTTTCGAAAAAGGCCCGTCTCACGGCCTTGGCATCATTGGCCAGGAGCATTTTTTCGGGAACGAAAGGCAACTGGAAAAAGAAGATGTACCAGCTTTTCCGCAATTGCCGCCAATGCTTCAATTCGCGCTCTGCACATTTAGGGTGCGGCACATTCATGATGACGAGGCGGTCGATCGGGCGAATCTGACGGATTGCAAACATCCATGCAATCACTGCACCCCAATCATGGGCAACGATCATGATCTCTTCCGCCGGATACTCGGCCTTGGCTGCATCGATTAGTGTGCCGACATCTTCCAGCAGATTATGCAATCGATAAGCGGCAATGCCATCCGGCCTGTCGCTCATGCCATAGCCCCGTAAATTGGGTGCCCAGACGCGCCAGCCCTGTTCTGCCAGCAGTGGCATCTGGTGTCGCCACGAAAAATTCAGTTCCGGAAATCCATGCAGCAGGATGGCGAGTTTTGGAGATCGGGCCGTGCCCGCCTCTGCCAGTTCGAAGCGAAGGCCATTGGCCTCTATAAAGCGCTGTTGGATGCCTGATGCAGGATCTGGCGACCAAGAAAAAGACTTGTCTTGCGAAGGAACTGGCATGGATGCGGTTTATCGGGCGGATTGCGCAGCGTCCAGAGCAAGTGGTGCCATTGCCGATTCCTGCAAATCACGATGATTGACGTGCCTTGCCCTGCTGTGCATTCTGCTGAGGAGAGGTAGAGGAGAGGCGCTCATGACTGAAAAGAAAAGCAAAGAGAAATCTGCGGGTAAGCGCAAATCAGGCGCCACCTCATTTCCTGCATCCGCTTTCGATGCTGCCAATGATGCGACCATGGCGCTGGGTCCGCTAGCAGGTTTGGCGCGGGAGGATTTCGCCGGCGCCGTCGGCGTCATGCTGCGTCAGACAGCCGCTAATCCAAGCAGTGCGTTCAAGGCGGTTACCGGATTTACCGACGACGCCGTGAAGATAATGACCGGAAAATCGGATCTGGCACCCGATCCGAAAGACAAGCGTTTCATGGATCCGGCATGGACCTTCAATCCCTTTTTCAAAGCGGGCGCGCAATATTATCTAGCAGTGCAAAAGGGGATCAAAGGTTGGATTGATGAGCTTGACCTTGATGCGCTGGAGCGGGATCGCGCCAATTTTGTCAGCCAGATGGTGATCGATGCACTGTCGCCAACCAACACGTTAATCGGAAATCCGACGGCCCAAAAACGGCTGGTAGATTCGGGTGGCCTAAGCCTGATCAAAGGTTTGCAGAACGCCTATAATGATCTGGTCCATAACGATGGCATGGTCAGTCAGGTCAACAAGAAACCATTCAAGCTGGGCGAAAACATCGCCACGACGCCGGGCAAGGTGGTTTATCGCGATGAGCGGTTCGAGCTGATCCAATATGCTCCCGCAACCGACGAAGTATATGCCATTCCGCAACTCACCATCCCGCCGCAGATCAACAAGATGTACATCAACGATCTTTCGCCCGAAAAGTCGATTATCAAATGGCAAATTGCCCACGGCTTTCAGACGTTCGTGATCAGTTGGCGCAACCCACAGGAAGAACAGGGCATCTGGGGCATGGCGGAATATGTCGATTCCTGCCGCAAGGCTATTGACGTTGTATGCGAAATCACGGGCAGCAAAAAGATCAACGTATCCGGCGGCTGTTCAGGTGGCCAGACAATGTCGGTGCTCTGCTCGAAACTGGCGGCTGAAGGCGATGATCGGATCAATGCGATTACGATGATGGTCTGTGTACTGGAACCAAAGCCCGGCGATACAGAGGCAAGTTCGATGGTCAGCCAGAATGGCATTACGCTGGCGAAGCAACGCGCCGCAAAGAAAGGCGTGATTGAGGGTAACAGTTTAGCGCGCGGCTTTGCATGGCTGCGCCCGAATGACCTGATCTGGAACTATGTGATCAACAATTATCTACTAGGCGATGACCCGCCAGCCTTCGACATCCTCTTCTGGAATGCTGATGCGACCAATTTGTCGTCAAGCCTGCTTGGCGATTTCCTAGAACTGTTCGAAGCCAACGCTTATGCACAGCCGGGCACATTCGAAATTGCCGAACACACGCTTGATCTTACAAAGGTGAAGGGTGACCTTTTCGTTCTTGGCGGAACCACCGATCACATCACGCCTTGGCAGGCCTGCTATCGTTCGACACAATTATTTGGATCGAAAAATGTCGAGTTTGTTCTGAGCCAGGCAGGCCATATGCAGGCAATTTTGAACCCCCCGGGAAATCCTAAGGCCAAATATTGGCGCAACAGCAAGGGCAGGCCGCCTGCCGATGTAAAGGCTTGGATGAAGGGGGCAGAGGAAAATGCAGGCAGTTGGTGGCCATTCTGGACCGAATGGCTGGGCGAACGGTCAGGCAAGAAACTGAAAGCACCCGACGGCTGTGGCAGTAAGGCGCATCCTCCCATGGAACCAGCCCCTGGCCTTTACGTTCTGGATTGACGCTTGCGTAAAGCTTGCTGCTTGCTATGCTGCAGCGCAACAAAATCGGCGGACGGCCTGATGTCCGGACGAGCAGGGGAACTCAGATGAGTAAGCGAGGCGCGCCGCGTTTCAGTATGGAACAGGTTGATGGTCGCAATTTGCGTGTCGCACACTGGCAGGCTGAGGATAAAAGCGACAAGCTGCCCTTGCTGTTTTTCAACGGCATCGGCGCCAATATCGAAGCGATGGCGCCGCTCGCCGAAATGTTGCCCGATCGGGATTTTCTGACCTTTGACATGCCGGGCGTCGGCGGTTCACCAGAGCCGTTCATTCCTTACAATGCCTGGATGATGGGACGGATTTCGGAACAGCTTCTCGACCGTTATGACATGAATCAGGTCGATGTCATGGGAGTCAGCTGGGGTGGCGCGATGGCGCAGCAATTCACCCTGCAGAACGGACCTAGGGTACGCCGGCTTATCCTTGCCGCGACCACAGCCGGGATGCTGATGGTACCCGGCAACCCTAAGGCGCTGGCGAAAATGGCTGACCCTCGGCGCTATATGGATCCCGACTTCATGCGAGAGCATTTCAATACCTTGTACGGTGGAAGTGATGATGGTTCCGAAGGCCATATCGGGCGCATCAAGGCACCGTCAAAGACAGGGTATTTTTATCAGTTGATGGCGATGATGGGCTGGACCAGTGCACCCTTTCTTCCCTTCATGAAGCATGAAACGCTGATCATGATGGGCGGTGACGACCAGATTGTGCCTTTGGCCAATGGCCGTTTCCTGCAGATGCTCATCCCGAACAGCGAATTGTTCGTGATTGAGGATGGCGGTCACCTGTTCATGCTCAGCCATGTAGAGGAGAGCATCGCTGCGATCCGTGCTTTTCTCGACAAACCCAGATATGAACGCAAGGCCGCTTAAGGCCGGTTAGACCCGGGCGGCGGTTTCTTTGCAGGTTTTGATTTCTGCGGGCGTAGGGGCGGCGCTATCACGCTCGAACCGGGCAAAATAGGCGCCGACTTCGGGCCGCTCTTCAAATTCCATTAGTCGGTAACCCACTGCGGCAAATTCGCAGAAAAGCAGCTTTGGCGGCATGCCATGCTGGCTGGTAGGCCTGTTGCGATCGACGACAATGATCTGCCCCCGGGGTTTTAAAGCATCACGCATCCGCCAGGTGAACGCATAGGGCTCGGTCACTTCATGGTACATATGGACAAGGAAGATACGGTCAAAACTGCCCTTGGGCAGGCGCGGGTCGTCGATTCCACCTTCCTTGATTGCGACATTGTCCAGCCGGTCTCTGGCGATGCGTTCGCCTAGACGCTCCAGCGCGCCACGGTTGATGTCCTGTGCAAGGACACGCCCCTTCGCGCCAACCCGGCTGGCGAGACGTACCGTATAATAGCCTTCGCCCGCACCGATGTCCGCTACCGTCATGCCAGGCGAAATTGCCGCCCAGTCCATCAGCTTGGTGGCTTCGCCTGCTTCATCGCGTGCTGCCTCGGTTGAAAATTGCGTATCGCCTGACGCTGCAACTGCCCGATCGGGACGGGGAAATGCCTGTGCGGTTTCGGGCCGGTCGCTGTTGGATCCGGTCGGCTTGCACCCTGTGCCCAACAGGATCAATGCAGCGAGTATCGCAAGGGAAAGGACATTTTTGCACTCGGCCGCCGTCATGGCTCTTGCATTAGGCGTTATTTGCAGCAGCGAAAAGTGCTTTCGATCTGAAATCAGCCAATTGCATTTGCCTCTACCCCGCTTATGCTTCGTATTTGGAGAGTGCCGTTTACTGGCCGGAGCAAGTGGAGGAGGTAGCGCTTGCGTCATATAGCGATTATCGGTTCGGGTCCGGCAGGATATTACACTGCCGAAGCAGCGCAAAAACAATTTGGCGACGAGGTAAGGATCGACGTGATCGATCGTCTGCCGGTGCCCTATGGCCTGATCCGCTTTGGCGTTGCTCCGGATCATCAATCGATCAAGGCTGTTTCCAAGCGCTATGAAGGCGTTGCCCTGTCTGACAATGTCCGTTTTGTCGGGAATGTGATGGTTGGTCAGGATATTGCAGTTGATGAATTGCTGGGGATATATGACGCAGTAATCCTTGCCACTGGTGCGCCGGACGACAGGCAGCTTGGCATAGCAGGGCAGGATTTACCGGGTGTTTTCGGCAGCGCGGCCTTTGTCGGCTGGTATAATGGCCATCCCGACTTTGCCGATTTGGAGCCGCCGCTGGATGGCCGGCATGTCGTGATCATCGGCAACGGTAATGTTGCGTTGGATGTTGCACGAATTCTTTCCAAAACACGCAGCGAACTTGGGGGGTCAGATATTGTCAGCCACGCGCTCGACATGCTCGAAACCGCCAGGACCGAAACGGTGACGATATTGGGGCGTCGCGGGCCGCACCAGATAGCCATGACACCAAAAGAATTGGGCGAACTGGGCCACCTAAGCCGGGCCGCGCCTTTCGTCGATCCGACCGACCTGCCCGATATCGGTGCCGACATCCTTCTTGAGCCTGGCATGCGTAAATCAGTGACGCATCTGCGTGAGTTTGCCGCCATCCCGGCACGATTTCTGGACGAAAAGCCGATATCAATTGAATTTGATTTTTTCGCGGCTCCGGTCGCGATCGAAGGTGAAGGCAAGGTCGAACGGATTATCATCGAACGAACCGCGCTCGACACTGATTTACGCAGCATAGGCACGGGTGAGACCTATGAAGTAGACTGCTCAATGGTGATAGCATGTATCGGCTATCAGACGCCCTCTATTGACGGCGTTCCTTATGAACATGGCCGTGGTCGCTTCGCCAATGTCGAGGGGCGCATCCTGCCGGGGTTATATTGTGTGGGCTGGGCCCGACGAGGCCCTTCAGGCACAATCGGCACTAACCGGCCAGATGGCTATATGGTGATCGAACAGGTCGCCGCTGATATCAAGGATGGCAGCGGCAAGGCCGGTCGCTCGGCGCTGGATGCCCTGCTGGAAAAGCGCGGCGTGCAGATTGTCAAATTTTCAGACTGGAAGAAGATTGAGGAAGCTGAGGTTGGCCGGGCACGCGAAGGTGCCCCGCGAGAAAAATTCGTACGCATCGAGGATATGATCCGCGCCGCGAACTAGGATTATTCCGCGCTAGATCGCCAGCGAAATGGCGTGGATTACTAGGCCTGCGACACCGCCTACCAGCGTACCGTTGATGCGGATGAACTGCAGGTCGCTTCCTACGGCATTTTCGACGCGATCGGTGATGGTCTGCGCATCCCAGCCGCCAATTGTTTCCGAAACCAGGCTGACAATATTGTCGCCATAATTTTCTGTCGTGCCGACAATGGCGCGTCTTGCGAACTGGTTGATCTGGCGTTTGAGACGTGCATCTTCCTGCAACGTACCACCCAATTTGGTCAGTGCTTCGCCAAAACTGCCGGCAAGCGCTGCATCCGGATTACGCGCAGCTTTTAGCAAAGCATCGCGTCCTTGGCCCCATAGTCCGTCGATCCATTTTGCGAATGCCGGATTGCGCAGCAGTTCTTGCTTCCACAAATTGACTTTTGCCTGCAATTCGGGGTCGTGCCGGAGATTGTGAGACAGTTTTTCAAGTCCTTCCTCTCCCTTTTCACGCAAGGGGTGATCGGGATCTTCCGCCATGTCACCAAGCAGCTTTTCAAGGCCGGTGACAATGGCATTGGCAAGGCGATCATCAAGGCCCGTCCAGCGCATGATCGTTCCCGCGCGCTCTTCGACCATGGCACGGATGAAATGCTCATTGGCTTCCAGCGTTTTGGCGGCCCAAGCGATAATCCCATCCAGTACCGGGACGTGCCGTCGCTCCTTGATCGTGGCGGCGAGCAATTGGCCGAGCAGCGGCGCAATATCCAGTTTCTCAAGCTGAGTGCGAACCGCGCTTTTAGCGATACCGCCAAGGCGTTCGTCGTCCAGAGATTCGACAATGTCACCCAACAAGCGCGACGCTCCCATGCGCATCCGGCCTTCGCCCGAACCCGGCGTTGCAAGGAAGCGGCCCATTGCGCCGGACACATCCATATTGCGTATACGTCGCGCCACAATGCGCGTGGTTAGGAAATTGGTGCGCAAGAAATTGGCTAGTGTCCGACCAAGCCGTTCTTTGTTGTTGGGAATGATCGCTGTATGCGGGATGGGAATGCCTAAAGGATGCCGGAAGAGCGCTGTAACGGCAAACCAATCCGCCAGTCCTCCGACCATGCCAGCCTCGGCAAAGGCAACAAGAAACCCCCAACCGGGGTGAACATTGCGCTCAAGATGCAAGCCTGCGACGAACAAAAAGGCCATCAGTATCAGTAATGCGGTTGCGATCCGCCGCATTTTCAAAAGCTCTGCGTCACGCCATAGATAGCGATCCCGTTCGGACTGTCCGAGCTGGCTGACCGGCTTCACAACATCACCCGCTGCGAGGTGCCAAAATGGCCATTGCTATTCGGCAGGTTGCAATCCGCCGGGCAGGGCGGCTGGTCCGGAAGGAGGGTGGGCGGAACCTATCGAATCATTGCGGCGATTGTCTTCGTCGTCATCACCCGGTTGGAAAGTAAGAAGGTTGCGGCGCAGCCAGGGGCCAACCCGCTTTTCAACGCCATCGGCAAGGCTGAAGCCAGCTGGAACGATCAAGAGTGTTAGAAGCGTGGACAAGGTTAGACCGCCGATCACCACGGTGCCCATCGGCGCACGCCATGCGCCATCGCCCGAAAGCGATATTGCAGTCGGAATCATACCCGCAGTCATCGCGACAGTGGTCATCACGATGGGCTGCGCACGCTTATGCCCCGCCTCCATGATGGCCTGATATTTCGGAATGCCGCGCTCCATTTCCTCAATGGCAAAGTCGATGAGAAGGATTGAGTTCTTGGCGACGATACCGAACAGCATCAATATCCCGATATAGACGGGCATCGATTGCGACTGTCCTGCAAGAGCCAATGCTATCAGCCCGCCCAGAGGTGCAAGCGCAAGCGAACTCATGTTTACCAGCGGTGACATGAAGCGCTTGTAAAGTAGTACAAGGACCGAAAACACCAGCAGAATGCCTGAAACCAGTGCGATCGAGAAGTTTGCGATCATTTCCTGCTGCCATTCGTCCTCACCAAAAGGATCATTCGACACGCCAGTGGGCAGGCTCTGCATAATCGGCAGCTTGTTAATCGCTTCCTGCGCGGTGCTTTTGACAACGCCCGGGGGCAAGTCGGCGCCCACGAAAATGCGGCGGTTCTGCTTGTAGCGCTGGATCGAGGTAGGGCCTGCGCCAAAGCTGATGTCGGCAACGCGTTCGAGCGGCACCGAGCCGCCATTGGCGGTCGGAACAGGGAGATTGCGAATGGTCGAGAGGTCACGACGCGAAGCTTCGGGCAGCATCACCCGAATGGGAACCTGCCGGTCAGTTAGCGAGAATTTTGCACTGTTCTGATCGATATCGCCCTGCGTTGCGATCCGAATTGTCTGGCTCAAAGAAGCAGTCGTTACACCCAGCGAGGCCGCGAGTTCAGTGCGCGGGCGGATGATGATTTCCGGGCGCTTCAAGTCGGCCGCGATGCGCGGTGCAACCACCACATCGAGTGTTTTCATCTGTTCGACCAGCGTGTTTGCTGTCGCCTCCAGCAGCTCAGAATTTGAACCCGAAAGCATGATGTTGATGGGTCTGCCGGTTCCGCCTCCGGGGCCACCACCCATGCTCGCGAAGGATACCCGTGCATCGGCGATTTTTTGGAGGGCAGGCGTTAGTTCACGTTCGAATTCCATGCTCGAACGTTCACGATCTTTCTTGAGCGTGATGAAGATACGCGCGTTGCCCTCGTTGATGCGGGCAAGTGCAGTTTCGACTTCTGGTTCGCGGCGAATGACATCGGAAACCTCATCTGCTACAGCCTCGGTCTGGCGCAATGTCGTACCGGGCACCATTTCGATGCGGACCTGGCTGAAATCCGAATTTGTGTTCGGGAAAAACTGCATGGGGATCACTGCGAACATGACGCCGGTGAGGGCGAGCGCAACAACCCCAATGCCAACCATCCACATGCGATGATCAAGAAACGCGCTGATAAAGTTACGCCGCATGCTCCGCCGCGTGCCTTGTGCACGATAGGCCTTCGCCTTGCGCTTATCGAGTGTCCAGCCCAGAATCTTCATGTAAATGTCCATGAGACGGCCTGCGCCATGCTCTTCCTCGCCATGCGCCTTCAGGAAATAGGCTGCGACCATTGGTGTGATCATGCGCGCGACGGCAAGGCTCATCAGCACCGAGACAACAACGGTCAAACCGAAATTCTTGAAGAACTGGCCGGAAATGCCGGGCATTAGGCCAACAGGCAGGAACACAGCGACAATAGAAAATGTCGTTGCGACAACTGCGAGCCCGATTTCATCTGCTGCATCAATTGACGCCTGGTAGGCTGACTTGCCCATGCGCATATGCCGCACGATATTCTCAATCTCAACAATCGCATCATCGACAAGGACACCTGCGACCAACCCGAGCGCAAGTAGTGAAATAGAGTTGAGTGTAAAGCCTAGCAGATCCATGAACCAGAAGGTCGGGATTGCGCTGAGAGGGATAGCGATCGCCGAAATGATCGTTGCGCGCCAGTCTCGCAGGAACAGGAAGACCACAACAATTGCCAGCAGCGCGCCTTCAATCATCGCAGCCATCGAACTGCGATACTGACCCTTGGTATAATCAACGCTGGTGAATAGGCGGGTGACCTTGATCCCCGGATTTTCCTTTTCAATCTGCTGCAGCCGTTCCCAAGCGCCATCATAGACCGACACATCGGACTCGCCGCGTGCACGCGTGATCCCGAAAGTAACGACCTGCTTGCCATTAGCCTTGCCTAAAGACCGTTGCTCGCCATAGGAATCGCTGACATCCGCTACATCCGAAAGCTTTACAGATTTGCCGCCACCAAGGGATATCCGGGTTTGGGAAAGATCATAAGCGGTTGCGGCGTTCCCCAAAATGCGAACAGATTGGCGCGATCCAGCGATTTCAGCGCGTCCACCGGTGGCATTCAGGTTGACCTGACGGAGGACGTTGTTGATCTGCGCCGCGGTGACGCCCATCGACTGCATCTTCGGAAGATTGAGCGTTACGCGAATTTCACGGTCAACGCCGCCGGCGCGTGCCACTTCCGCCATGCCTTTGACGCCAAGCAAGCGCTTTGTGATTGTATCGTCGACAAACCAGCTCAATTGCTCGATCGTCATGTCATCCGCGGCAACCGCAAAATAGGCAATCGGATCAGACGACGTCTGCGCCTTGAATACCTGCGGTTCGAGAATTCCGTCCGGCAGTTCGCCGCGTACCTGGTCGATCGCGTTTTTGACGTCATTGACCGCTTGGTTGATATCTTCGCCGATCTTGAACTCGATGACGGTATCGTTGCTGCCTTCACGCGCAGTCGAACTGATTGACTGCACTCCGCTGATCGTTCGGACCGCGGATTCCACGCGTTGCGTAATCTGTGTTTCAATTTCGGTCGGTGCAGCGCCAGGTTGCGCGATATTGACGATAACGATCGGGAATTCGATGTCCGGATCGTTCTGCACCTTCATTCCGCTGAACGAAACGATGCCGGCAAGGATCAGCCCGACAAACAGGACGATCGGGACGACTGGATTGCGTATCGACCAGGCGGAAATATTGCGCATCGCGTTTCCTCTGTCTCAGGCCGGATCAGCGCGCGATCGCGCCGGGCTTGACGAGTCGGGGATTGACGGTTTCGTCGGGGTTGAGGAAGCCGCCAGCATAAGCGACGACGCGCTCATTGCCCGTAAGGCCTTCCTGAATAATCAACCCGTTCGGCGTCACGTCACCAATTTTAACCTCTCGACGGACCACCTTGTTCTTGGCATCGATCAGATAGACATAGCTTCCCTTCTGATCGTTCTGCACGGCAGATTCCGGAAGCAGTGGCGCGGTGGTAGAGCCGGCCTTGATTTCGACATTGGCAAAACCACCCGACTTCAGCGCACGATCAAAAGGCAGTGAAATGCGGGCGATGCCCTGGCGGGTTTGTTCATTGATCATCGGCGCAATCTGCCAGATTGTGCCGTTGAAAACACGTTCGGTACCGACTGGGGAAACGCTGGCGGTAACGCCTGTCGAGAGGTCGGCAAGGTCAGCTTCGCCCAGTTGCGCCTGAAGTTCGAACTCGCCGCCTTGCGCAAGGCGGAACAGCATGCCGCTGCCTTGGCCGACGGTCTGGCCGGTTTCCACATTGCGTTCCAGAACAAAGCCGCCAACCGGCGCGCGAATATCAAGGCGAGCCGTGCGGGCCTGCATTTCACGCAGTTGGGCATCAGCTACGCCCAGCCGCGCGCGCGCGCTGTCACGGTTGGCAGTTTTGCGATCGACGTCAGTTTTGGAGACAAAGCCGCGTTCAACCAGTTGCAGTGCACGGTCGAGTTCGTTTTGAGCGAGATTGAGATCGGCCCGAGCAGCGTTGATTTGAGCCTGCATGCCCGCAATCTGCTGTGTTTGGACCGAACGTTCGATACTGGCGAGAACCTGACCCTGCTGAACCCAATCCCCGGCATCAACATAGACGCGCAACACTTGGCCGCCTTCGCCGACGACCCCCACGGGAATTTCTCGGCGTGCGGCAAGAATGCCGGTCGCATTGATCTTACGCTCAACCACGCCGTTACCCGGTATGAGCACTGAAACCGTCTGAGCCTGCGACTGTTTGCCCTCAGCACCCGCGTCAGCACCGCTGCCGGCAAAAAAGAAATAATAAACGGCAGCGGCCAGCGCGATGACAACGACAAGCGCTACCGCAATGTTGCGACGCTTTTTGCTGTCGTCCAAGTCGCCGGAGCCGACATATCCATCGGCTGTTGAAATGGTAGTTTCAAAGTTCATCGTCCGGTCCAATCGGATCGCCCTTCGGGAGATTCTGGTTTTTTGTTTTTTGCCAAGCTGTATTAGGTAAATAAATCACCCATAGCAAGCTAGGTTTACGTCCGTAGCTAGCGAACCTTAGCCGCTATGACGGCGCGAAAACATTAGAAAAAGCCACTGGACAAGAATTTTCGATGAACTGCATCAGAATGGCCGGCAATGCTTCACGCGACCGGCCATAGATGTTCTACCTTAAGGTAGGGTCTTCAGGTTGAAGGTGGTGTACCACCCTTGTTCTTGCGGACAATGCGATATCCGATCAGCAGGATAATTGAACCGATCACTGCGGCGATGAAGTCTGGGCCTTCGCCGGACGAATACCAGCCGGTTAGCCCGCCCAAAAGGCCCATCAAAAGGGCACCGGCTATCCCAAGAATGATGGTGATGATAACTCCGCCACCATCATTACCAGGCATGAGGAATTTGCCAACCATACCGGCAAGGCCGCCGATGATGATCCAGCCGATCCAGCTATTTTCTGCAAAGAAATCCATATGTTTTCCTTCCTTCCCATTGAAGGAGGCATCGTCCGGTTTTCAGGTGGCGTAGGCAAGCGCAAAGTAACTGATTTTGGCGTGCAAATGTAAAAAATGCTCCCGGCATTTCTACCGGGAGCATGGATTTTTTGGACTGGAATTGCAGCTCAATATTTCTGCTGTCGCTCGTAAAGATCGCGATAATGCTGGATGCGGGTTACGCGCAGGCCCGGCATTCCCGAACGGTCAATTGCGCGCTGCCACGACGCAAATTCTTCAAGTGTCAGGCCATAGCGTTCGCATACTTCACTGACCGAAAGCAGTCCGCCGTTAACTGCGGCCACGACTTCCGCCTTGCGACGCACGACCCAGCGTGTCGTCGATGGCGGTGGCAGACTGTCGACCGTAAGGGGTTCGCCTAGCGGACCGATAACCTGCGCGGGGCGGATTTTCTGGTTTTCAATCATTCTGTCCTCGATGTTCCATGCCCCGCAAAGCGCCCGGATATTCCGGCTGGTCCGAATCTAGGAAACTGTCTTTGCCATTCGCTGAAGCGTTTCGGTTAACCGCGTCTTTATTGTTATCCGAAGCAAAGCCTTTGTCCGGAAAACCGGGAAGGAATGCGCCGCTAACAAAGCCGCGATCACGCTGCGAAAGCCCACTGAAAAACATGATCCGTCCAGCAATGCTGTTGCGATTTACCGACGCAGGTGCTGGTACACCTGTGCCGGCGAGAGCGGTGGACCCGACCTGCCGATTGGCTGCATTCGCAACCAACGCGGCATAACGCCCTCGCGCAGCATCCCTCGCGGATGGAGCATGATTATGTGGAAAATCCAGTTTCATCGTCGACCGGATTACACACAGAGATATAACGTCTGGTAAAAAGGCGGTTCAAAAAGCGTTAGTCGAGGTTAACGGAAATTAGCATTTGCCACCTGATTTTCCGCTGTTTTCCGTCGAAATGCGGTCTGCAGTTCCCAAATCGGCAATTTCCGCCTATCGGGCGCACATGTCTGTCGATTTTTCTCCCGCCGATTTTCAACTGGGCGCCGACCTTCGGGGCAAGCGAATCGTTGTCGCCATGTCGGGCGGCGTCGATTCGT
>JAJTFR010000149.1 GCA_021298455.1 Sphingomonadales bacterium
CGAACGACCTATGCCGGGTTGATTGAGCGCACCACAGTCGCACCCTACTGGGTCAACTATCATAGCGAACATCATCTGTTCATGGGCCTGCCCTGTTACAATCTGCCGCACGCCCATGCCTTGCTGGGCGCAAGCGGCTATCATGAGAAAATGACGATCGAACCCGACTATTGGGCGGTGTTGCGTCGGGTCACAGCCATCCCAGCCGCTTGAACCTGATGAACAACCCAGTGCAGATGGTCAGCATCGCGCCGACAACGATGAAATAGCCATAGCGGCTTTCCAGTTCGGGCATGAATGCGAAGTTCATCCCGTAAATTCCCGCGATTGCAGTCGGCACCGCGAGGATCGCAGCCCAAGCTGCGAGTTGGCGTGTAATCACACCTTGTCTTTGTTGTTCCAAAAGACCGCTGGTCTCAATCACACTCGTCAGCGTATCGCGCAAACCAGCAACGCGGTAATTCACACGCCGGACATGGTCTGCAAGGTCGCGGAAATAGGGATCGATATCATTGTCTAGCTGCGGCAGGTCAATGTTGACGAAGCGGATTGCAAGATCTTCCATCGGGCCGAGGATTCGCTGCAGCCGGAACAGGTCACGGCGCAGCGTGAACAAACGTGCAGTCTGCGCCCGGTCGAGGAAGTTTTCGAGCGCCTTGTCTTCCATCGTGAGCACCTGTTCGTCCAACAGATCGATCACCTCAAAATAGCCATCGACAATGAAATCCAGCAGCGCGTGGAGGACATAATCCGGGCCATGCTTCAAAAGCCAGGGCGTCGCCTCCAACTGTTTGCGGATTGGCGCATGGCCGCGGATCGAACCGTGACGGACAGTGATGATGAACTGCCGACCGAGAAAGATCGCAGTGTTGCCATAGGCGATGCGCGCTTCCCCGTCCGTCCCTTCCAAATGGATGGTGCGCGCCACAATGAATAATGTTTCGCCATAGCTTTCCATCTTTGGCAGATGCCGCGGATCCAGCGCGTCCTCAACCGCGAGCGGGTGGAGGCCGAAATGGTCTTGGATCGCCTTGATTGTCGCAGCGTCGGGATCGTGCAGTCCGATCCAGACGAAATCCTCCTTGCGTTCCAGCTTGGGGATGGGCTTGGCGAGATCAAGTTCCGTCAGCAGCCGGCCGTCGCGATAGATGCGGGCGGCAATGATGCTCATGCACATTCATCCGGGATTGAACAATAGATCATCAGGCTTGATCCTTCGCCTTGCATCCGGTCACGCTGCGCTCACTTCTCGGAGACATCCGGCGGGCCGGCTCTGACAAGCCGCGCGACATCGCGTTGCAACAGGTTTATCTTTTCGTGCAGCCGGATGATTTCCAGTTCCGCACGCAGATTGACTTCATAATCATGCGCCGCCGCCTGTCTGTCCTTTTGCCCCTGCCGGTTCTGGCTCATCATGATGATCGGGGCCTGAATTGCTGCCAGCATCGAAAGCATCAGGTTGAGAAATATGAACGGGTAGGGATCAAAGCCAATGTCGAGCGATTCGAATAATCGGCTGTTGATCAACATCCAGCCGAACAACACCACTGCGAAAGCGATGATGAAGCCCCAACTGCCGCCCACGGCGGCAACATGATCTGCCAGCCGCTGGCCAAAGGTCGAATCTTCGCCATGCGGCACATCGAGATTGCGGCTCGTTATCTCGCGGTGGTGGATGCTTTCAAGAACGCGGCGTTCGGCACGCGAAAGGCTGTCTGCGGTTTTGCCCAGTAGCTGGACAGCCAATTCATCGACCGAAATGCCATTCGTCATCCAAGCGCCTCCGCAATCAGTTTGCGACTGTTGGTGATGCCATATAGCGCGATAAAGCTGCCCATGCGAGGGCCGGCACTCGACCCGAGCAACGTCTCATACAATGTCTTGAACCAGTCGCGAAGATTTTCAAAACCGGCGGTCTTGCCGATTTCATAGACGATATTCTGGATATCCTCGGCCGGCGTGTCCGCTGCCAACTGTGCAAGGGCGGCATCGAGACGCTTCAGCGCGTCAATCTCGATCCCTTCCGCCGTACGACGTTGCAGCGTCGGCGCGACATGATCGCGGTTATAGGCCAGCGCCAAATTAATCAGGTTTGCCAGTTCGGGATGCGTGGCGGCGGTCGCATCGGGCGCATAATTGGCGAGATAGCCCCAGACTTGGGGCGCAGTTGCATGCGGGCCCATCACGCCCGCCAGATTGAGCAGCAACCCGAATGTGACCGGCGGAACCTCTGCCGGCACTTTCGAGCCATCAGGGCCGTTGTGGATATGGTGGACAGGGTTACCCAGCTTCTTCTCAATCTCCTGTCCGCCATAGGTGGTGCGGAATTGAAAATATTCGTCAACCGCGCGCGGGATCACGCCGAGATGCAGCTGCTTTGCGCTTTTCGGTTCGCGATAGGCGTAAAAGGCCAAGCTTTCCTCGCTGCCATAGGACAGCCAATCTTCGAGGCTGAGGCCATTGCCCTTCGACTTCGAAATCTTCTCGCCTTTTTCATCGAGGAACATTTCATAAATCAGTCCATCCGGCTTGCGCCCGCCGAGCACCTGCGCAATCTTGCCCGACTGGATGCCGCTGTCGGTCAGATCCTTGCCGTACATTTCATAGTCGACGCCCAACGCGACCCAGCGCATCGCCCAGTCAACCTTCCATTGCAGCTTCGCCTGCCCGCCCAAGATCGACTGGGTGATAGTTTCGCCCTCATCTTCAAAGGACACCAATCCAGCCTCGGCATCTATGACTGTGATGGGCACCTGCAGCACGATGCCCGATTTGGGACTAACCGGAAGCACTGGGGAATAAGTGGCGGCACGTTCCGCGCGCAGCGTCGGCAGCATGATGTCCATGATCGCCTGATAGTTGCGCAAAACGCCCTTCAGCGCTTCGTCGAACTGGCCGCCTTCATACATGGTCGTAGAGGAGACGAATTCATAGTCGAAGCCGAAGCGGTCGAGAAATTCGCGCAGCATCGCATTGTTGTGATGCGCAAAACTCTCAAATTTGCCGAAGGGATCGGGAATACGCGTCAGCGGCTTTCCCAGATGTTCAGCGAGCATAGCCTGATTGGGCACATTGTCCGGAACCTTGCGCAGGCCATCCATATCGTCTGAAAAAGCGACAAGCCGGGTCGGCATATCGGTCAATTCCTCAAGCGCGCGGCGCACCATCGTCGTGCGGAGCACTTCGTTGAATGTCCCGATATGTGGCAGGCCGGATGGGCCATAACCGGTTTCAAAGAGGATCGGAGCGCCGCCGGCCTTGCCTTGCGGATAACGTTTCAACACCTTGCGCGCCTCTTCATAGGGCCATGCCTTGCTTGCCAAGGCTGCCGTGCGAAGGGCGGGGTCGACGCTCATTTACATGTTTCCTTTTCGTTCCGGAATTGCCAAATAGGCTGGATAATGGCCTATCCCCTAGCCTTTCCTGCGCTGCATGCAAGCCATGCCGGTATCTGGATAGCAACGCCTGATGGCGAAACGCGGCGCGTGGGTAAGGCAGAGGCTGTTTCCCGCGCAGCAGATACGCCGCACATTTTGCTCAACGCTCCGCTGGTTGCCCAACGATTGGGCTACCCCGAATTGTCGGGGCTGGATTTGCTCGAACTGTTTGCCTTTGTACACCCTGCCCGCTTCGTCGTTCCGACGGCTAAAGGGTTTGCGGAGGCGTTGCAGATTTCGCGCAGTTCCGGGGAAGACCTGCGCGACGAAACTGTTCCCCAACTGCTGGTCGCTGCCGCCAGCAAACTCCTCACAGCCCTCAGTGAGACTGCGTGGCCCGAACGCGAAGGCGCATGGGATGCGGCGCAGGCCTTGGCGCGTCTCCACTGGAGTTGGGGTCGCGTGGTCTGCGACCAGGTGCCGCGTCCCCAAAGCAAGGAAGCTTGGCTGTTTTCCAGACTGCCGGAATGGGAGGAGGCACCGCCGCGCACGCCACCGCGATCGGTCCAACTGGATCGGAGAGCGGTCGAAGCACAACTTGCACGGCTGACGGGGCAAGGCGCGGAAGTGCGCGAAGGCCAGCGTGCTTTTGCACAAGCTGCAGCCTCCATTTTCGATCCGCGCCGCCGCAAGGGCGAACCCAATATGTTGCTGGCAGAGGCCGGCACCGGGATCGGCAAGACGCTGGGCTATCTCGCGCCCTCCTCGCTTTGGGCGAAAGAGGCTGATGGTGCCGTCTGGATTTCAACCTACACAAAGGCCTTGCAACGCCAATTGGTCAGCGAGGCGCGCCGAATCTATCCTGACGACCAAGAATTTCGCGACAAGGTAGTGGTGCGCAAGGGCCGCGAAAACTATCTGTGCCTGCTCAACCTTGAAGACGCACTGCAGGGCGGGTTTGCCGGGCGTGCGGCTATCCTTGGACATCTGGTGGCGCGCTGGGCAGCCTACACGGCCGACGGTGACATGGTGGGCGGCGACCTACCCGGCTGGTTACCCACGCTGTTCCGCCGCAACGGCAGCACGGCCCTGACCGACCGGCGGGGGGAGTGCATCTATGCCGGTTGCCCGCATTATCGCAAATGCTTCAACGCAGCGCGCGGACGCGAAGAGGCCAGCCGGCCCAGCCGCATCATCTTTGACGAAGGCCATCACCTTTTCGACGCTGCAGATTCCACCTTTGCCGCAGCTTTGACTGGCACTGAAATGATCGAGATCCGCCGCTGGGTTATCGGGCCCGAGGGCAAAGCGCGCGGCCGGCGGCGTGGCCTTTCCGCGCGGCTTGCCGATGTTGCCAGCTATGATGACGAGGGCGGACTTGCGATCGAAGCAGCACGCGTTGCAGCCGAAGCCCTGCCCGCAGAGGGATGGCTGGGCCGAATTCAGGAAGGCATCGCGTCAGGCCCTGCAGAACAGATGCTGTCGGCCGTCAGGCGAACAGTGTTTGCCCGCGACGAAGGGCAGGCGGAGAGCGGTTACGCACTGGAAACCGAATATGCCAATCTTGACGCGCCACTGATTGAATCGATTGCCGAACTGATGAATGCGCTGGAGGCGCTGGTCAAACCGCTGACGATATTGGGCCAACGGCTGGAAATGATTGTCGAAGACGCGCCCGACTGGCTGGATGGTGCGGCCCGAGCGCGGATCGAAGGTGCGATGGCCAGCCTTGGCTGGCGGGTCGATACATTGCGCGGCTGGATTGCACTTCTGGGGCGCGGTGGGGGCCCTGCCGATCCCGAATTTGTCGACTGGCTTGCCGTAGATCGCGGCGAAGGCCGCGAATATGACATCGGCATTTATCGCCACTGGCTCGACCCAACCCAACCGGTGTCCCGTATCGTGCTGAAACCCGCGCACGGCGTCTTGACGACGTCCGCCACGTTGCGCAGCGGCGGCGATTGGGACAATGCCGAAGCGCGCACCGGCGCGGTACATTTTGACCATCCGGTCGAGCATTTTTCCGCGCTCAGCCCGTTCGACTATGCCCGGCAGGCCGAAGTTCTGATCGTCACCGACATAGCAAAAGGCGACATGCCAGCGCTTGCCGGAGCCTATGCCGCACTTATTTCGGCGTCGCAGGGCGGCGCGCTCGGCCTGTTTACCGCAATCCGCCGCCTCAAAAGCGTTCATGCCCGCATTGCCGACCGACTCGCTCGCGACGGCCTGCCGCTTTATGCGCAGCATGTCGATCCGATGGATACCGGAACGCTCGTAGATATCTTCCGCGACGATCCGCGTGATCATGGAACAGGTTCCCTGGCCTCGACCGGACATTTTGCACAAGGCGCGACGGCTTGCCGGCGGCGGCACGGCCTATGACGACCGCATCATTCGCGCGCGGCTGGCGCAGGCATTTGGGCGACTGATCCGCAAAACTGATGATCGCGGCCATTTCGTGCTGCTGTCCCCTGCCACGCCATCACGGCTGCTGACCGCCTTTCCGCAAGGCACACCCATTCACCGGGTCACGCTGGATGAAGCTGTAAGAAGAATTAAATCCGGTCTTTCGTCGGCAGCGAATATGGGGCAGGGCAACGACGAACTGATTGCGGACGAGGATATCCCCTTTTGACGAAAACGCTCTATCTGCTGCGCCATGCCAAATCGGGTTGGGATGACCCAGTGGCCCGCGATTTTGATCGCCCGCTAAACAAGCGGGGGGAAAAGGCCGCACGCGTCATCGGACAGTGGATGGCATCGAACGGAATCGTTTTCGAACAGGTGATCGCAAGCCCTGCCGTTCGCGTGATCGATACACTTGATGGCATATGGGCAGGCTATGGCCGAAAGATGGAACCGACTTGGGATCGTCGCATCTATCTTGCCTCTTCAGCAACACTCCTCGACGTGTTGCGCGAAGCGAGCGATGCGCATGATTCAATCCTGATGGTGGGGCACAATCCGGGGATGGAGGACGTCGTTTTCGATCTCGTCCCCGACGATGGCAGTTCACCGCTGCGCGAAGAGGTGGAGATCAAATATCCTACAGCGGCTCTTGCCCAGCTTGACCTGCCGATCGACCATTGGGCCGATATCGGCAAGCGTACAGGCCATTTGAAGCGCTTTGTCCGGCCTCGCGATCTCGACCCGGAACTGGGTCCAGAAGACGAATGATTTTCGGGCAGTTGCCCAAAAATTGTGCAGTTGCGAAAAGCGCTTGTGCGCTGCCTTAAATTTTGTCAGCTTCCTCGGATATGGAGTTGCCCGCGCCGGCCTTTGACGAAATGTTCTGCCTCGATGGCGAGGCCCGGCCTGATTATGCCGATTATGCGCTCTGGTTCGAAAATCAGGAACTCACTCGATTACGCCGCAAAACGGAAGAGGCCGATGCGCTGTTCCGCCGCACCGGAATCACCTTCAACGTCTATGGCGCAACCGAGGCCGAAGAGCGGCTCATTCCCTTCGATATCGTCCCACGTATAATCGGGGCGAAGGAATGGGCACGGCTGTCGCGCGGGATCGAGCAGCGTGTCCGTGCGATCAACGCCTTTCTTCACGATATTTATCACCGGCAGGAAATCATCCGCGCCGGCCGCATTCCGGAAGCACTGATTGCCAATAACCGGGCTTTCCTCCCGGCGATGATCGGCTTCACGCCACCCGGGCATATCTATACGCATGTTGTCGGCATCGACCTCGTCCGAACCGAGCGCGACGAATTCTATGTGCTTGAAGATAATGCCCGAACGCCATCGGGCGTATCCTATATGCTGGAAAACCGGGAAACGATGATGAACATGTTCCCCGAACTGTTCAGTGCGATCCGCGTACGTGAAGTCGGCAGTTACCCAAAGAATTTGCGCCGGTCGCTGGAGGCGTGTGCGCCCGATGGCTGCGATGGCAAACCGGTGGTCGCAGTGCTGACGCCGGGCATTTACAATAGTGCCTATTTCGAACACGCATTTCTTGCAGACCAGATGGGCGCGGAACTGGTCGAAGGCCATGATCTACGTATCGTCGAAGGCCGGGTCGCAATGCGCACGACCCAAGGTTATCGCCCGATCGACGTGCTATATCGCCGGGTCGATGATGATTTTCTCGACCCGATGAGTTTTCGCCCCGATTCACAGTTGGGCGTTCCCGGCATCATGGATTTGTACCGCGCCGGCAAGATTACGATCGCCAATGCACCCGGCACCGGGATTGCCGACGACAAGGCGATCTATAGCTATATGCCGGAGATCATCGAATTCTACACCGGCGAAAAACCTTTGCTGGCCAATGTACCGACCTGGCGCTGTGCCGAGCCGGAAGCGCTCAAATATGTGCTGGCGCATCTGTCAGAACTGGTCGTCAAGGAAGTGCACGGATCGGGCGGCTATGGCATGTTGGTCGGTCCGGCGGCCAGCAAGGCGGAGATCGAGCTCTTTCGACGGAAACTGAAGGCGCGCCCTGCAAATTACATCGCGCAGCCCACGCTTGCCTTGTCCACTGTGCCGGTGCTCACCCGCGCCGGGTTGGCCCCACGCCATGTCGATCTGCGTCCCTTTGTTCTCGTCTCGCCCAATGGCATTGAAATCACGCCGGGTGGCCTGACGCGTGTTGCCCTCAAGAAAGGCTCGCTTGTGGTCAATAGCAGCCAAGGAGGCGGCACCAAGGATAGCTGGGTGCTGGAAGACTGATGCTGGGGCGGACCGCAGGCGGTGTATTCTGGATGTTCCGTTATCTTGAGCGGGCCGAAAATATGGCGCGTCTTGTCGAGGCTGGCCATCGCATGGCGCTGACACGCGGAACTGGCTCGGACGAAGAATGGCGCTCGGTCGTGATCACCGCGGGGCTGCAGGCTGCCTATGAAGCACGGCATGACAACTATGCTCCACAGCATGTTGTCAATTTCCTGCTGCGCGACAAATCCAATCCGGCCTCGGTGCAGGCGATGCTCGACACCGCGCGCCACAACGCCCGGATGACACGGACGGCGTTGACCCGGGAGGTTTGGGAGGCAACTAACATTTTCTGGATGCGTGTCGGCGATGCTGTGCAGCGCCCGATCCGTGAAGCCGACCTGCCGGGGCTAATCGCGCTGATCCGTCAGCAATCGGCACAGGTCCGCGGCGCGCTTCACGGATCGATGCTTCGGATAGACATTTACAATTTCGCGCGCCTCGGCACATTCGTCGAGCGTGCGGACAACACGGCGCGCATCCTGGACGTGAAATATTATGTGCTGCTGCCTTCGCTGTCCTTTGTTGGGCAACCGCTCGACAATGTGCAGTGGGAAACGATTTTGCGGTCAGTATCGGCAGAGCATGCGTTCCGTTGGCTGAACGCAGGTGATACGCGGCCGGTGGGCGTCGCAGAATTTCTGATCCTCGACCAGCGCTTCCCCCGATCGCTGGCATTTTGTTACCAAAAACTGTTCGGCAATCTCTGCTACCTTGAAGAGGATTATGGCATCCGCATGCCGTCGCATGATTTGGCGCGAGAAATCCATGATGGCCTTACCCGACGCTCGATTGACGCGGTTTTCGAAAGCGGGTTGCACGAATTCCTGACCGATTTCATGACGTGCAACGGCAATCTCGCACAGCAGATCGAAACCGGCCTTCAAAGACTGCGGCTGATCCCGAAAGAGAATGCGGCCCAGCATATCCTGAACTGGTCGACGGAAATCGAAGGCGGCACAGTCGAGGCCGATTATTTCGACTATCACAACAACCATGTCCTCCTCGTCCGGATAAACGAGGGCGCACAGGAAATCTCAGTGCGATGCGATGGCGAAGTCGAGACAATCGACACCGCCGGAGTGCTGGGCCGCCATGGCGGGCATGTGCCGCTCTGGTATTTCCTGCAGCCAACCCGACTGACCGAGGCAGGGCGCGAATTACAGGCGCTCGCCAGATCCGTGGCTGGTGACGACCAGCTTCAGGTACTCCATAGGCTGGCAGCGCGCGTTCTTGAAACCGTGCGTTATGATGTCGGCCATACCGACACCGCGACAACGGCCGATGCCGCGCTCGCCGCCGGGCACGGCGTTTGCCAAGATCATGCCCATATCTTTATCGCAGCCGCGCGTTCGCTCGGCTTTCCGGCGCGATATGTCAGCGGCTATCTGATGCTGACCGACCGGGTAGAGCAAGAGGCGAGCCACGCCTGGGCGGAGGCCCATGTCGATGGTCTGGGGTGGGTCGGTTTTGACGTTTCCAACGGGATCAGCCCCGATACCCGCTATGTACGGATCGCGACCGGCACGGATTATTCCGAAGCTGCACCCATTTCCGGGCTTTCTTATGGCGGCGGAGAGCAGCAGATGGTTGTCAGCCTGTCTGTCGAACAGTAACGCAGGCGCGAACGGGTAATCTGGGGGTGAAGCAGAAATGACCTATTGCGTTGGCATGAAGCTGGATTCGGGGCTGGTCTTCATGTCCGACACTCGAACCAATTCCGGCGTCGACAACATTTCGAC
>JAJTFR010000008.1 GCA_021298455.1 Sphingomonadales bacterium
GACACATACAGATCGATCCCATGATCACCCATGTCCTCACACTCGATGAAATCAACAAGGGTTTCGACCTGATGCATGCAGGCGAAAGCATCAGAAGCGTTGTCGTTTTCTGATGCTGACTATCGCTGACATTGTTGCTGAACATGCCGGACGCGAAGGGCCGCTCCTTCCGATCCTGCACGATGTACAAAAAGCGTTCGGTCATGTCAGCGAAGATGCGATCCGCACGATTGCGAATGCACTCAATTTGACCCGCGCCGAAGTCTATGGTGTTGTGAGTTTCTATCATGACTTCCGCAAAGAGCCTGAGAGCCGTCCGGTCATCAAACTTTGCCGGGCCGAAGCCTGCAAGGCACGTGGGGTTGAAGCTTTGGTTCCGATCGCAGAGGGGCAGGACCGGGTGAAGGTAGAAACCATTTACTGCCTTGGCCTGTGTTCGGTCGGTCCAGCGGCGATGATAGGAGATACCGTTCATGCCAGAGTCGATGCCCACCGTTTTGCCGAATTGATATCCGCTGCATGAAAGTCCGTATTTCCGATGATGCATTGGCATTGGCCTGCGGCGCAGACGCGGTTGCGGCAGCATTCGAAAAGGCAGGGATCGAAACCGAGCGGGTTTCCAGTTGGGGCATGCACTGGCTTGAGCCGCTGGTTGAAGTCGATGGTGTCGGCTATGGCCCCGTCACTGTCGATCAAGTTGCGGCCATCATCGATGGCACTGCACAATCTATTGGCAGGATCGAAGAGCACCCGTTCATTGCCAAACAATCACGGCTGACCTTCATGCGTGCGGGCAAGACCCGCCCAACTTCACTCGACGATTATTATAGCAGCGATGGCTGGCTGGGATTGGCCAAAGCAAGGGAAGTTGGAGCGGAAGCGACGGTCGCGATGATTTTGGCGTCTGGCTTGCGCGGACGCGGCGGCGCAGGGTTTCCGGCTGGCATCAAATGGAAAACCGTTGCAGCTGCAACAGCAGACCAGAAATATATCGTCTGCAACGCCGATGAGGGCGACAGCGCCACATTTGCCGACCGCATGGTGATGGAGGGCGATCCCTTCATGCTGATTGAAGGTATGGCGATCGCGGGGTTGGCCGTGGGCGCGAACAAAGGCTTTGTTTACATCCGTTCCGAATATCCGCACGCGATTGCCAAAATGGAAGCCGCAATCAAGGCCTGCGCACATTTGATCGCGCCTTTTGTGGTCGAAGTTCGTGTGGGGGCCGGCGCCTATGTTTGCGGAGAGGAAACCTCCCTTCTCAACAGCCTGGAAGGCAAACGCGGCGAAGTGCGCGCCAAGCCCCCCCTGCCCGCACTTGAAGGCCTGTTCGGCAAGCCTACTGTGGTGAACAATGTTCTGACGTTGGCGGCAGTTCCATGGATCATGACCCACGGCGGAGAGGCCTACGCCGCCTTTGGTATGGGTCGGTCAAAAGGGACGATGCCGGTGCAATTCGCGGGTAACGTCAAAAATGGCGGCCTGTTCGAAGTCGCATTCGGGATCACGCTGGGCGAATTGGTGAACGAAATCGGCGGCGGCACGGACAGCGGCCGCCCCGTCCGTTGTGTCCAGGTGGGGGGGCCATTGGGCGCTTACATCCCGCCTTCACAATTTGATTTACCGTTCGACTATGAAGCCTTTACCGCCGCCGATGCGCTGATCGGCCATGCCGGAATCACTGTATTCGATGACAGTGTCGACATGGCGCAAATGGCGCGCTTTGCGATGGAATTCTGCGCAGCTGAAAGCTGCGGAAAATGCACGCCATGCCGACTTGGCAGCACGCGCGGCGTTGAAACGATCGACCAGATTATCGCCGGCAAGAATGTGGACGAAAACCTTGAATTGATTGCCGATCTTTCAGAGACGATGAAATATGGTTCTCTCTGCGCGCTGGGGGGCTTCACCCCCTATCCAGTGATGAGCGCGATCCGGCATTTCCCCGAGGACTTCAAAAAGTGACGACCATCCTTGATGGCGGCATGGGGCGGGAGTTGCAGCGGCTGGGCGCTCCGTTCCGGCAGCCCGAATGGTCTGCCCTCGCGCTGCTACAAGGCCCAGAATATGTGACGCAGGCGCACGAAGGCTTTGCCCGCGCCGGGGCGAACATGATCTCGACCAACAGCTATGCAATCGTGCCCTTTCATATTGGCGACGCGCTGTTTGCGGAACGCGGACTTGCTCTGGCTGGCCTCGCCGGCCAATTGGCGCGTGATGTCGCCGATCGCCACGGCGTTCGCGTTGCGGGTTCGTTGCCGCCGGTTCTCGGATCCTACCGGCCTGACCTGTTTGAAGTGGAGGCCGCGCGCGCCATCCTGACCGTGCTGATCGAAGGGCTGACCCCTTTTGCTGATGTCTGGCTAGCCGAAACGCTCAGCAGCCTTGGCGAAGCCGAACTTGTCGGCGAGATGCTGGCCGCAGACAGTCGTCCACTCTGGCTTTCGTTCACCTTGAACGATGAAGGAAGTGCCAGGTTGCGCTCGGGCGAAAGCATCGAGGCAGCGGTCGCTCTGGCGCAGAAACTGGGCGCAGCCGCGCTGCTGTTCAATTGCAGCGCGCCCGAAGTGATGGAGGATGCGGTCGCAAGGGCGCGGGCCGCAATGGGCACAGATGCGATTGAGATCGGCGTCTATGCCAACGGCTTTGCGCACAGCGACACAGAAGTTCCCGCCAATGGTGGGCTGCGCGATATCAGGGCGGACCTTGATCCGCCGCGCTATCTTGAATGGGCGCGCAAATGGGTTGCCGCGGGCGCGACCATGGTCGGCGGATGCTGCGGCATCGGCCCGCAACATATACAAGCCTTGGCCGGAGGGCTGCGATGACGCAAAGACTCCAATTCTCCGCCATTTTCCTGTAGGGTAAGCACATGACGTACCAGCCGCAAAAGGATTTCGGGACCCCCCAGAGCCGGTCCAAGGATACCGTCGAATGCATGATTGACGGCCGCGCCGTTAGCGTGCCGGCCGGTACCAGCATAATGCGCGCAGCCGCAGAAAATGGCGCCAACATCCCCAAACTCTGCGCTACCGACAATATGAAAAGCTTCGGCTCTTGCCGCTTGTGCCTTGTCGAAGTCGAAGGCCGCAAGGGGACCCCAGCCAGCTGCACAACGCCGGTCGAAGCCGGCATGGTCGTGCACACGCAAACGCCATTGCTGCAGAAACTGCGCAAAGGCGTGATGGAACTCTATATTTCCGATCATCCTCTGGATTGCCTGACCTGCGCGGCCAATGGCGACTGCGAATTGCAGGATCAGGCTGGGGCAGTCGGACTGCGCGATGTGCGTTATGATGTCGAGGCGACGCATCTGGGGCAGGACAAGGATCACTCCAACCCCTATTTCGATTTCGACCCCAGCAAATGCATCGCCTGTTCACGCTGCGTCCGTGCCTGTGACGAAGTGCAGGGGACGCTGGCGCTGACGATGGAAGGGCGCGGCTGGGATTCGAAAATTTCCGCGGGCCTCGCCAGCGACGATTTCCTTGGCAGCGAATGTGTTTCCTGCGGGGCCTGCGTGCAGGCCTGCCCGACAGCCACTCTGGTTGAGAAAACCGTTGTCGAAGTTGGCACGCCCGAACGCAGCATCGTTACAACATGCGCCTATTGCGGTGTTGGGTGCACTTTCCGCGCGGAAATGCGCGGCGAACAGCTGGTGCGGATGGTTCCTTGGAAAGATGGCAAGGCCAATCGCGGCCATAGCTGCGTCAAGGGCCGCTTCGCCTGGGGCTATGCCCAACATCAAGATCGCATATTGAAACCCATGATACGCGCAAGCATCAGCGAACCATGGCGCGAAGTCGAATGGGATGAAGCCTTTGCCTACGCAGCGTCGGAACTGAAACGGATCAGCGAAAAATATGGGCGTCATGCACTGGGCGGCATCACCTCCAGCCGTTGCACCAATGAAGAAACCTTCCTCGTCCAGAAACTGGTTCGGGCCGGCTTTCGCAATAATAACGTCGATACGTGTGCGCGCGTCTGCCATTCGCCGACCGGCTATGGCCTAAAAACAACGTTCGGCACCAGCGCAGGCACACAGGATTTCGATTCTGTCGAAGATTGTGACGTCATGCTGATCATCGGTGCGAACCCCACCGATGCGCACCCCGTATTTGCAAGCCGCATGAAGCGCCGGCTGCGCGGCCAGGATGGTCGTCCGCCTGCAAAACTGATCGTGATCGATCCCCGTCGCACCAATCTTGTTCGCTCACCCCATATTGAGGCGGATGTCCATCTGCCGTTGCGGCCGGGTACCAACGTCGCCGTGTTAACCGCGATGGCGCATGTGATCGTGACCGAGGGCCTTGTCGACGAAGCCTTTGTCCGCGAACGTTGCGATTGGGATGAGTTCAGCCACTGGGCAGAGTTTGTCGGCCAAGAACGAAATTCGCCGGAAACACTCGAAGCAATCACGCAAGTTGCCGCCGCCGACATCCGTCAGGCTGCCCGCCTGTTCGCCACCGAACCCAATGGCGCGATCTATTACGGCCTTGGCGTTACAGAACATAGTCAGGGCAGTTCTACCGTGATTGCGATTGCCAACCTTGCAATGGCGACAGGCAATATCGGACGGCGCGGCGTGGGCGTGAACCCCTTGCGCGGCCAGAATAATGTGCAGGGTGCCTGCGACATGGGCAGTTTTCCGCACGAATTTTCTGGCTATCGCCATGTCAGCGACGGCGAAACGCGCCGGCTATTCGAAGCTGACTGGGGCGTCAGCCTTGATCCCGAACCGGGACTGCGCATTCCGAATATGCTCGACGCGGCAACCGACGGGGTGTTCAAGGCGCTCTATTGTCAGGGAGAGGACATCCTGCAATCCGATCCCAACACTGCCCATGTTTCGGCAGGGCTGGCGGCAATGGAATGCGTAATCGTCCATGACCTGTTTTTGAACGAGACAGCAAATTACGCGCATATCTTCCTGCCCGGTTCGACCTTCCTCGAAAAGAACGGCACGTTCACCAATGCGGAACGGCGCATACAGCCTGTGCGCAAGGTGATGACGCCGCTGAACGGTCTTGAGGATTGGGAAGTCACGCAACGCTTGGCGCAGGCGATGGGGCTGGACTGGAACTACAGCCATCCAAGCGAGATCATGGATGAAATCTCCAGGCTTACGCCGAGCTTTGCCGGGGTCAACTTTGACCGGCTCGATAAGGAAGGGTCATTGCAATGGCCGGTGAATGATGCCGCACCAGACGGTTCGCCTATCATGCATGTTGATGGCTTTGTGCGCGGCAAAGGCAAGTTTGTCGTAACCGATTATGTACCGACCGATGAAAAAACCGGTCCGCGTTTCCCCTTATTGCTCACCACGGGACGGATCCTCAGCCACTATAATGTCGGCGCGCAGACGCGCCGCACCGATAATGTGGCATGGCACCCGGAAGATTTACTGGAAATCCATCCAATCGATGCCGAGGATCGGGGCCTTAAAACGGGAGACTGGGTCAAGCTCACCTCTCGCGCCGGGGAAACAACGCTGCGCGCACAGGTTACAGATCGCGTTGCGCCAGGCGTTGTTTATACAACTTTCCATCACCCTGACACACAAGCCAATGTTGTCACAACCGACCATTCGGACTGGGCCACCAATTGCCCTGAATATAAGGTGACTGCGGTGCAGATCAGCGCCTCTAACGGTCCGACTGATTGGCAGGAGGAATATCGTGAACAGGCCGCGCGCTCGCGCCGTATCGTCCATGCTGAGCCCGCCGAATGAACACGGTTGATAAACTGGTGCTAATGGCGAACCAGATTGCAGCAAACCAGATGCACGAACCTGATCCTGCCAGGGCCACGGCGGAGCATATCCGCCTCTATTGGGATCCACGGATGAAGCAGATGATTTTCGCAAATGGCAGTAAGGGGCTCACAGAAACAGCCGCCGCCGCCATTGCCCTGCTTGCCGAAACGCATGACCGCGCCTGAATCCGGATCACGGCCTTTCCGATTTGCGGTGCTGAGGCCGGACAGGCACCAAAGCGAGTTTTTGGAGCGGGCGCTTATATCCGAGGTTCCTGTAGCCTTTGAATATAATGGCATCGGCTATGCGGTGATGATGGCCACGCCGGTCGACCTCGAAGATTTTGCCATCGGCTTCTCGCTTTCGGAACAGCTGGTGGACAGCGCCGACGATATCGAAGCGATCGACACCCATCGGGCAGAAAAGGGCTGGATCGTGCGCATCCAGCTGCCCGCCGACAGGGCGGAAAAAGTCTATGCACGCGCGCGCCAACGCGTTTCCGAAAGCAGCTGCGGACTGTGCGGCATGGACAATCTGGACGAAGTCATGCGCGAACTGCCCAGCGTCACGGCGCGGCTCGAGGTCGCGGACGATGCCATATTTGCCGCGCTTCAGGCACTGCGCGACCACCAGCATCTGAATGCCACGACAGGTGCATGCCATGCCGCTGCCTTTTGTGCCGTTGACGGTTCAATCCTGATGGTTCGCGAAGATGTCGGCCGGCATAATGCTCTCGACAAGGTCATTGGCGCCATCGCCAAATCCGGAAACGCACCTGAAAACGGTTTTCTGCTTTTGACGGCGCGCTGTAGTTTTGAACTGGTTCAAAAGGCCATATTGGCAAATTGCTCCGCTCTGGTGACCATCTCTGCTGCAACTGACTTGGCGACACATACCGCCGCAAAATACGGTCTGCGCCTGATCAGTCTGGCACGACAGGATTCCGCGCTGTCCGCATGTCCATAAAGCGTCCGATCAACCAGCTTCTGAATATCGAAATCGCAGGATCCGACAAATCGTCCGGATGCAATTTCAGATAATAGCCATAACCTTCCTCGATCACCGCATCATAGGGCATAACCAATCTGCCCGCGGCAATTTCAGGCGCAAACATATCGATATCGGCCAAGGTCACACCCGTTCCGCCCATGGCATATTGGGCGGCTGTGATGGCGGTATCAAAGGCAAGGCCTTCGTCCGTATCAATATCCAACCCCAATTGCCGTGCATAATTTGACCACAAAAGATCGCGCGGTTGACCCGCAAGTTTTATGTGCAGCAATTCTTGTTGCGACAGAAATTGGGCGACGCCTTGCCCCGAAGCCGCCTTGGCAGTTTCGGGCGAACATAATGGCGCGACGCGGACCATCCACAGCAAGTCGGTCACAAAGTCGTCCACATTTGGCCGGTCGTAGACGATGGCCATGTCGGTATTGGTTGCAGGCAGGCCAGTGACGTTCGCGCTGGAAACATCAATCCTATAGTCTGGATGCTCGATGCGGAATTCGTGCAGCAGCGGCAAAAGCTGTTGTTGCAGCATTGATGGCGGGATGTGGATCCGCAGCGCACGTTTTGCCTGCCGGTCATCGCGGATCGCATTTAACGTCTGCTCGATGCGATCAAGGCTTTTTGCCACAACAGGCAGCAATTCTTCGCCCGCCGCGGTCAGCGCGAGGCCTGTTGCCTCCCGTTCGAACAAGGGCTTGCCCAACAGTTCTTCAAGCCCGCTGACATGCCGGCTCATCGCGCTTTGCGACACCGATAGCGCCGTGGCCCCGCCGGTGAAGCTGCGATGCTGGCCCACGGCCTCAAAAGCGCGCAGCGCGTTAAGGGGCAGCCACCGCCGGTTTATCGAACCCTTGCTCTGAATTTTCCTTGCCTTTCGCGTTCGCAAATTGACCTGCCCGCCCTTTAGCGGAACATTTTGATATGGGGCCATGATAAAAAGTGATTATTCCCTATGGCAGTGACGGTTCTAACGCCTGAAGGTTCATTGAGATAAGGGAAAAATGATGGATATCGCCCGGTTTTCTGCTCTGTTGAGCCAACGGCAGGCTGGCCATACATTGCCGCAGGATCTCTATATCAGCGATGACAGTTTCGCATTCGATATGGATGCGATCTACCGCCACAGCTGGCTGATGGCCGGCATGGCATGCGAACTGCCGAAGCCCGGCAGTTACATGGCGCTCAATATCGGCAAATGGCCGGTGATTATCACCCGCGACGCGAACGATGAAATTCACGCCTTTCACAACAGTTGCCGGCATCGCGGTTCCATCCTGTGCCAACCCGGCCATGGCTCTGCGCCAAAACTGGTCTGCCCCTATCACCGCTGGACCTATAATCTCGACGGCTCGCTTTTCGCCGCGACGCGAATGCCTGCCGATTTCGAAAAGGGCGACCATGGGTTGAAACCGGTGCAGGTGCGCACGGTTGCCGGCGCGATCTTCATCTGCCTCTCGGATGACCCACCGGCTTTTGATGAATTTGGTGATCGCTTTGCCGAATATGCCGCGCCGTTGAATTTTAAGGACATGAAGCTTGCGGGAACCGACCTGATGGTCGAGCAAGCCAATTGGAAGCTGGTGATGGACAATGCGCGCGAATGTTACCATTGCGCAACCGGCCATCCAGACCTCGCCAAATCCTTCCCGGTGGTCTTCAGCGGCTTTTTCGACGCCGAGGGCGACAGGCGCGCCACCGAATATGCTGCCGCGATGGACGCGCTCGGTCTGCCGCACCAGGCCGTGCAGGGTGACTGGTGGCAGATGAGCCGCTTTGCCCTCAACGAAGGCGCAAGCACGATCAGCATGGATGGTCAGCATCTTGTCAAGAAACTGCTGGTCGAAGGCAATGGCGGCAGCGTCGGCTCGTTTCGCTGGGCTCTCGATCCACACCTATTCGCGCATGCGACATCGGACCATGTGTTCACCTGCAGCTTCCTGCCGGTTTCGGCAACCGAAACGCACGCGCACAGCAGGTGGTACGTGCACAAGGATGCAGTTGAAGGGGTCGATTACAATGTCGACGAACTTAAGGAGGTGTGGTTGAAAACCAACCTTCAGGATCGCGATCTGGCGGAAAACAACCATCGCGGTGTGGTCAGCCCCGGATATACGCCAGGTCCATATTCGCCCGATGCCGAAACATTGGCCCTGCAATTTGCGGACTGGTATTGCAGCAAAGCACAAGCCTATATCGATACCCATGCAAGATAAGAAGCACGAGGGCCTGCGCCCGGAAACACTCGCAGTCGCACATGGCTATGATCCCGAAATGGGGATGTGGTCGGCCAAGCCGCCGATCTTCATGACATCGACCTTTGTCTATCCTTCGGCGCAATATGCAAAGGACGTGCACGAGGCGTTTTTCGACAATTCCGGTCCGCTGAAAGGTTCGACCCACCATATTTACGCCCGCTTGGGGCATCCGGGCCTCGATTTCCTGGAGACACGGCTTGCAGCGATAGATGGTGCCGAAGCAGCAGCAGCATTTGCCAGCGGAATGGCGGCGCAATCAGCAATTGCCCTTGCGTTCATGCGCCCTGGCGACAGCATGATCCACGGCCGCCCGATCTATGGCGGCGTCGACATGCTGTACAACCAGACGCTCTCTGAATTTGGCGTTACGGCCGAAGCATATCTCGACGGCACCGACGAGGCGGAGGTACGCAGGGCGGCAAAGGCTGCTATTGCGCACGGGCCACTGAAACTCATCGTTGCCGAAACGCCGGCTAATCCGACCGCAGCCATCGTCGATCTGGAATTGATGGTGCGGCTTGCGGACGAAATCGGCGCCGAACAGGGGCATCGCCCGCTGGTAGTGGTCGACAACACATTCCTCGGGCCCTTTGCCCAGCGGCCCATCGAACTGGGCGTTGATCTCAACATGACGTCGCTCACCAAATATTGCGGCGGCCATAGCGACCTATTGGCAGGTGGTGTTACCGGCCGTGCCGAGTTAATTGAGAAGCTGCGCTACCAACGTGTCGTCTGGGGCAGCCATCTTGACCCCTTCACATCATGGCTACTGCTTCGTTCGATTGAATCGGTTGCCGTACGCATGGAGCGGGCCATGCAAAATGCGCAAAAGGTTGCCGAATTTCTTGTGTCCCATCCGAAAGTGGCTGGGGTCACCTATTTGGGCTTTCTGAAAGAAGGCACGCGACAGCGCGAAGTGTTCAATCGCCAGTGCAAGGCGGCCGGGTCGACCTTTTCTTTCCACCTACATGGCGGCGAGGCCGAGGCGTTCCGGATGCTTGACGGTATCAAGCTGATAAAGCTTGCCGTTAGCCTTGGCGGTTCGGAAACATTGATCTGCCATTCGGCGTCCACCACCCATTATGCGGTGACACCCGAAAAGCGGCTCGAAGGTGGCATCACCGATGGCACGATGCGGTTGTCGGTCGGGCTGGAACATGTTGATGATTTGATCGCCGATTTGGCGCAGGCTCTGGAGGCTGTGTGATGGAACTGAATTTTGGCGGAACCGATCTGTGCGCAGTGAATGGCACACGCAGCAAGGCCGAAGCACGTTATGATGTGGTTGTCGTGGGCGCCGGGCCAAGCGGCATTGCCGCAGCTTTAGATGCCGTGAAGAGCGGCGCATCAGTGCTGCTGGTTGATGAAAATCCGGTTTCGGGCGGATTGATGGGCAATGACACGCCGCTGTATTTTGGTGGCCGCATGACGGCGGCAACGCAGAATAGCGAACGTATGCTCGAAGCCGTATTCATGAGTATGCCGGAGCTGGAAACCGCAATGGAGGCGGGTGTCGAACTCATGCTCGGCACCACTGCATGGGGTGTGTATCGCAATGGCCCCGGGGCGCAGAGCCTGCCCGAGCAGGTGGTGGGCCTTGCCAATGCCGAGCAATCCTGGATGGTTGCTTTTGACAGGATTGTGCTCGCCACCGGTGCACGCGATCTGGCGATGGCATTTCCGGGATGGAACCAGCCGGGCGTGATGGGCGCCGCGGCATTGCAAATGCTGCTGAGCCGTTATGACGCCTTTTCCGGGCGGCGGATATTGGTCGCAGGATCGCATGATCTGGCATTGGAAACCACATTACTGGCACAAGAACGCGGCATCGAAGTTGCGGGACTTGTCGAGATGCGGGATGCACCGCAGGGCGACCCCAAGCTTATCGCCAAAGTCGAAGCATTGGGCATTCCCATCACCTGCAATACGCATCCGGTCGAAGCCAAGGGCGGGCTTGACGGTGTCGAGCAAATCAAATTGGCCAATGGCGAAACGGTCGCCTGTGACACGCTTGTGATGGCAATTGGGTTGATACCGATGATCGAATTGGTTGATGCGATGCACGGCGCGCGCGCGCTTGAACCAATGCGTGGCGGTTATATCCCAAAAGGCGAAGCGACCGTCACAGCCGTGGGCGATTGCGCCGGCCTAACGGATACAGGCTTTGACCATATCGCATACCGGATGGACTGGATGCGCGCGCTTTCCAACAGCTGCGCAGATGATACCATCATCTGCCAGTGCGAGGAGGTTACGCGCGCTGACCTTATCGGTGTGCAGCCGCCAAATTATCTGACGCGCCCGGCACCGATGTGTGCACGTTCGCTTGAAACTTTGCTGGAAGATGGCCCTGCCAACCAGGACCAGATCAAGCGCCTGACCCGTTCGGGCATGGGCGTATGCCAAGGTCGTCGATGCCGCGACCAAGTTGCTATGTTGCTCGCGATGGAATCTGACAAGCCCTTCGGCACAATTCCGCTGGCCACGCATCGCGCGCCGGTTCGCCCGCTGCCAATGAAGATATTGGCCGAATGGGACGAGCCGGCAGAGATGGACGCAGCCTGGGATGTGTGGTTCGGAATTCCAACTGCATGGGTGCCATGGGAGGATATTGGCACCCCGCACGAGGATGAGCACCGCGAGATGCTGTATACGGGGATGTACAAATGAGCGGGTCGGAAGTTGTTATCGTCGGCGGCGGTGTTACCGGGCTGAGTGCAGGCTGGTGGCTCGCACGGTCGGGTGTAAAGGTGACCGTGCTCGACAAATTCATTGTCGGATGGGAGGCATCGGGCCGCAATGGCGGCGGCGCATCGCATTATGCCAGCCCGCTGTTTGACGAAGAGCAGCGTCTATGGCCGCAAATGGATGAGTTGTTGGGTTATCCGACAGAGCATCAGAAAGAGCGGATCATCATCGCGATGACGGAACGGCAGTGGGAGCAATATCGCTTCGTCGCCGAACGACATACCCGCCTGGGCCATCCGGTTGAATTGCTCGACACCCGTCAGGTGCTGGATGCGGTGCCGCTGGCCAGCGAAAAATGTTTTGGCGGTGTCCATTACAAATTTGGCGGCCACGCCAATCCGCAACGCAGTGTGCAGGCCTATGCCTGGGCGCTTCAGGATCTGGGCGGCAAAATTGTACAGCACAGCCCGGTCACCGGTTTCGAAACCGCGGGTGGCAAAGTCACCGCGGTGAAAACGGCCAACGCGACCTATGGCTGTGACGCCGTCGTTGTCGCAGCCGGTCCGCAGATACCGCATCTTATGGCGCAGTTGGGTGTCCATGTGCCACTGGCAGCGGCACGTGCGGAAATGATTATCACCGAGCCGGCCCCGATGATGCCAATTGGCGGGGTCGACGGGCATAAGCTTTATGGTCGCCAGACGATGCGCGGCAATCTTGCTTATGGAGGCGGGCCGCATGAATGGATCGATGTCGATGAGACCGGGCCTGCAGCACGGCCTTCAACATCTCTATCGCGCAACCTTGCAAAGCGGCTTGCCGAACTTTTGCCAAAAGCCGCGCATCTCAATGTGATCCGCAGTTGGGCGGGTGTTATCGAAAACTCGCCGGATGGTCGCCCGATCATCGACCGGCTTAGCAGCCCGGACAATGTTGTGGTGGCATCCATGTCAAGCGTGGGCTTTGGCCTGTCTCCGGCATCGGGCCATGCAATCCGCGATCTGGTGCTGGATGGCCAATGCTCGTTCGCTGATATCGACCTTTTCAAACTGTCGCGCTTCGACAATCTCGAGGCTGATTGGCGTGAAAAGCGCGGATGGATGGCAATTGCATGAGCCGTTATTCGGCACTCGGATTGTTGCGCGGGGCGCTTAACGGGCAAAAGCACTGGCAGCCCGCCTGGCGCGATCCCGAACCCAAATCGCATTATGACATCATCGTCATAGGCGGCGGTGGGCACGGACTGGCGACGGCTTATTATCTGGCAAAGGTCCATGGCCTGCGCAACATTGCGGTGTTGGAAAAGGGATGGATCGGCGGAGGAAATACCGGCCGCAACACGACGATCGTGCGGTCCAATTACCGGCAACCCGCGTTGCACAATCTGTTCGAATTCGGCCTCAAGATGTGGGAGCATCTAAGCGACGAACTGAACTATAATGTGATGTTCTCACCACGCGGATCATTGACGCTCGGCCATAGCGATGCTGACATGACTATGCTGGCGCAGCGCGGCGATGCCATGCGGTGCAGCGGCATCGATGCCGAATTGCTGACGCGCGATCAGGTGGCAAAAATGGAACCGCTGCTCGATATGTCACGCGAGGCGCGTTTCCCCATTCAGGGGGCATTGCTGCAAGGACGTGGGGGCACCGCCCGCCATGATGCGGTCGCATGGGGCTATGCACGCGGCGCTGACCGCCTGGGCGTCGACATCATCCAAAAATGTGAAGTCACAGGCTTTGTCTGGGACGGTAAAGCTGTTGTCGGCGTTGAAACCACGCGCGGCCGAATTGGCGCCGGCCGGATTGGTATTTGCGTGGCCGGACATAGCGGCCATGTCGCAGGGCTGGCTGGCCTGAAACTGCCGATCGAATCACAAACATTGCAGGCGATGGTGACAGAAGGCGTCAAGCCGATGATCAAAAGCGTCATCCAGACGCAATCGCTTCATTGCTATATCAGCCAATCAGATAAAGGTGGCATCGTCTTTGGCGGCGATCCGGATAACTGGCCCAGCTATGCCCAGCGCGGCAATCCGATGATTATGGAGGGCGCAATCGCACAAGGTTTGGCACTGGTTCCCTCGCTGTCCCGCTTGCGCATGGTGCGGACTTGGTCTGGGGTGACCGATATGAGTTTTGATGGTTCGCCGATCATTGGCGAGACCCCGGTGCAGAACCTCTTTCTGAACGGCGGCTGGTGCTATGGCGGGTTCAAGGCCACACCGGCGTCCGGGTGGACCTATGCGTACACGCTGGCAAACGGCAAACCCCACAAGTTAAACGCACCCTTCGCACTGGACCGTTTCGAAAAGGGCGCGACGATCGACGAAACCGGGACCGGCCCGATGCCGAATAGCCGCTGATATGATGCAGATCACTTGCCCCCATTGCGGACCGCGCGATCAAGCCGAATTCGCCTATGAACGCACCGTCGATTCCGTCGTACCGCTCGACGCCGAACCCGCCAAAGCGATGCAGATCCTGTTCACGCGCACCAATCCGCGCGGGGTGGATGAAGAAATCTGGCGCCATACCTATGGTTGTCGCGCCTGGATGGTGATCACCCGACACCGGGTAACCAACGAGATTAGCGCCATTCGTGCAGTTGGCCCGGAGGCGCTACCATGATCAACTTCATGTTCGATGGCAAAACCTATCAAGCGCAGGAGGGCGATACCCTGGCGGCGGCGCTGTTGCGAAACGGCGTAGCGATTGTCGGTCGCAGCTTCAAATATCACCGTCCGCGCGGGATCATGACAGCAGGGGTAGAAGAACCCAATGCGCTTGTTACCGTCGGAACAGACGGACGTGCCGAGCCCAATACCCGGGCGACCGACGTGTTTGTTTATGAAGGCATGGTGGCGACAAGCCAGAACCGCTGGCCCAGTCTTTCGTTCGACATTGGCGCGATACTCGGGCTGGCTGCTCCAATTTTCTCAGCCGGCTTTTACTATAAAACCTTTTTCGGATCAGCCAAGCAATGGCTGTTCTATGAATATTTCATCCGCAAGGCTGCCGGGCTTGGCAATGCTCCGACTTTGGCTGACCCCGATCATTTCAGTCAGCGCTCGGCATTTTGCGACGTTCTGGTTGTCGGTGCGGGCCCTGCTGGACTGAAGGCTGCGCTTGAGGCAGCTGAAGCAGGCAAGCGGGTGATACTTGTCGAACAGGATCGTATCCTAGGTCCGTCTTTGATCCGCGACCCACAAGAACTGGACACCGCCTGGGTCGAGGCGACCGCCGCGCGCATCCGTGCAGCAGGCGGTCGGATACTGACGCGCACCACGGCTTCCGGCTATTGGGAACATGATCTGGTCACGCTGACGCAACGGATCGCGGAACCGGGGCAAGTCCCGCCCAACGGCGTCGCACAACGGCTCTGGCACGTACGTGCCGGGCAAGTGATCCTCGCGTCGGGCAGCATCGAACGCCCGATCGCCTTTACCAACAACGACCGGCCCGGTGTCATGCTATCGCAGGCAGTCCGAACCTATTTGCAGCGCTTCGGCGTTGTGCCCGGCAAGCGCGTGGTGATAGCGACCAACAATGACGATGCCTATCACACGGCGCGTGCCTTGCACGCGGCCGGTGCAGATATCGTCGCGATCCTCGATGCACGCCCATCCCCCACCGGTGCGGAATGCGGATTTCCGGTGTACAATGATGCCGTGCCACTCTCCGTCAAGGGCAGCGGCAACCGCCTTGGGCAGGTGACCGCGCTGGTCAATGGCGAGCCAAAAAGCTGGAGCGCAGACCTGTGTGCGGTATCGGGCGGTTTCACCCCAGTGGTGCACCTGCACATGCAGGCAGGCGGTACGCTCGATTGGAATGAAGCTGCTCAGGCATTTGTTCCCGCGAAATCGCGCCAAAATGTCAGCACTATTGGTGGGGCTGCCGATCCGGCACCGCTATTTCCCGTCGCTCCGGCGGGGAATCCCAAAAAGAGCTTCATCGATTTCCAGAATGACGTGACGCTTGCCGATGTCGATCAGGCCTGGGCTGAGGGCTATCGCTCGGTCGAACATCTCAAACGCTATACCACGTTGGGCATGGCCACCGACCAAGGCAAAACAAGCAACATGGCTGCGCTCGGGCGGCTGGCCGAACGGCAGGGCGTGGCCATTCCAGAAGCGGGACTTACGACCTTCCGACCGCCTTACACGCCGGTAACGATGGGGCTTCTCGCCGGTGCCTCGGCAAAGGATGGCGGCGCGCATGTCCGCCGTCTGGCATTGTATGATGTCCATGCGGCAAAGAATCCGATTTGGCAGCCGCTCGGTTATTGGTTCCGTCCCCGCGCCTATCCTGTAAATGGGGAGGCATTGCCTCAAGCCGCGATAC
The DNA here is from genome assembly GCA_021298455.1 of Sphingomonadales bacterium. Taxonomy (GTDB): domain Bacteria; phylum Pseudomonadota; class Alphaproteobacteria; order Sphingomonadales; family Sphingomonadaceae; genus Sphingorhabdus_B; species Sphingorhabdus_B rara. Next base: position 16,053 of record JAJTFR010000008.1, read on the forward strand.
GCGAAGCCCGAACGGTGCGAACCGCTGTCGGCATGACCGACGTGTCGACGCTGGCGAAGTTTGAAATCAGCGGTCCGGATGCGGCAGCCTTTCTGGAAATCATCTGCGCAACCACCGTCAGCAAACTCGGCGTTGGTCGCGGACGCTATACCTTCATGCTGCGCGAAGATGGCTTTGTATTCGACGACGGTACAATCTGGCGCCTGCAGGAAAACCGTTATCTTTTGACCAGTTCGACTGGTGGCGCAGACAGAATGGCAACGCACCTTTCCTATGTCCGCCAAACTTTGTGCGCGGATATGCGCGTTTCGGTTGTCAATGTTCAGGAACATTATGCCGGAATGGCGGTTGCCGGGCCGAAAGCAAAATCGGTACTCGCAGAACTGATTGGCGAAGAACCGCCGCGCCACATGTCGACTGTTCCGGCAACGATTGCAGGCGTTCCGGTACTCGTTCTTGCCGCCAGCTATAGCGGCGAGCGGGCGTTTGAAATCTATGTTGAGGCAAGTCACGCAAACGCCGTCTGGGAATCCTGTGAAACAGCGGTCAACGCCCAGGATGGTTGCCTGTTCGGAATGGACGCGATGGATTTCCTTCGCATCGAAAAGGGGCACATGGTCGTGGGCACCGAAATTGACGGGCGGTTGACGCCGCACGATCTTGGCATCGACAAGATGCTCAACAAGGCGGGTGGTTTTATCGGGGCATCAGGCCTATTGCGTCCAGCGCTGTCTGCGCCGGGACGGCCACAACTGGTTGGGCTTGAGGCAATCGAAGGCACCATTGCCGAAGGATCGATGCTTGTTCCCAATGAAGGCGCGACCCCGCAAGGCCATGTCAGTGCGGCTGGTTTGCGCGCACTGGGTGGCGGCTCGATCGCGCTCGGCCAGCTGGCCGACGGTTTCAGCCGCCATGGCGAGGAATTGATCGCCACTTCACCGACCCGGGGGCAAAAGGCACGGGTCCGTGTGACCCATCCCCACTTCTACGACATTGCAGGGGAACGTTACCGTGACTGACGTGACGATCACGCCGCTTCCGGCTCAGCCGCTGCATGCGTTTGAAATTTGGAGCAACCCAGAGGCCGTGGCCGGGCGTTTCAAGGCTGCCATTGGCTTTGCCTTGCCTGGAACCGGTCGTTCAGACGGTACGGATGCCTTGCGCATGATCCGCATGGAACCGACAGTGTGGTTAGTCGAGGGAGATGTTGCCGCATTGCCGGATGTCTTGGCAGACGACGGCGCAGTGACCTCGATCGGTGGTGGCATCGTCCGCGTCCGCCTTTCAGGTCCGGGATGGCGCACATTGTTGATGGAAGGCGGCGTCTTCGATGCCGAGAACCCAGCTTTCGCTGCAGGCTGCAGCGCCGCAACGATCATCGAACATGTCAATGTAAGGCTGCACGTCGTGAGCGAGGATTGCTGCGATGCCTATGTCCCGTTGAGCTTCAGCACAGCGCTGCTTGCTTTCTGGAATGAGGCCGTAGAAACACTCTGCCTCTAATGTGCCGGTTTTCGATGTTGCAATATCATCCCACGCGCATGGCGACGTTGGAATCCCTTCCATAGGGTAACGCCTTCCCCGCCGGGGCTGAACGCCCCCCACGGCGTTCCCGCCGGCGCATTCCATTCGCCTCGGTCGGACTCTTCCACGGGCACATCAAGATAAGCCCTGGCGGCATCATCGCCACGCAAATGCACCGCCAAAAACGCAGTGATGAAGTGCAGATTGATCGCGTTGATCCGATCCTGCCGCCATATCGGATCCTCGAACCAGTCTATATCCCACAGCGACCCGCGCATCTCCGCAGGCGCAGGATTGAGCGCGATCGCATGGCCCGCCTGCTTGTAGGTCAGCAGATATCGCTCGCTATTCGCCGCCTGCTCGAAAAACGCCTTGGCTGCATTTTCATAACCGACGACCGGATCGCTATCACCGGCGATGAACAGCAACGGCATGGTAAGTTCTTGCAGGCCATCCTGGCCCCACCGGCTTCGTGCACCGCCACCTGCTGGCGCGAGTGCGACAATGGCTTTGACGCCGGGAATGACGATGTCTCTGGCCTGCTCGCCTCCCTTTGCCTGGGCCTTAAGCCAACCTCCCGCAACGATGTCTATTTCCGGATGGTTCGGATCAAGGCTGGCACCCCCGGCGGTCAACACGCCAAATCCGCCTTGGGAATAGCCAATCAGCGCTACTTGCTCGGGGTTAATCTGTTCCCCCAATGTCATACGCAACTGTGCCGCGACAAAGGCGAGATCCCGGGGTCGGTTGAAATTGGGAGCAGCTCTGACATGCGCTGGAGCGACATAGGGGTTGGGGTCAGCATGATGGACTGCCGCAACAACATAACCTTTGGACGCCAGATTTTCGGTCAACCACGTCATCACAGCCGGCGAATTGCTATAGCCATGCGACACAATGATGAGCGGATGCCCTGAACCGACAGGCTTTGCACCGACTACTGCAAGACCAGCCTGTGTAACTGCCACAGGTGCCTGTGGCGGCTCTCCGGGAAGTTGGGCACGATAAGTGACGCGATTGGCGCGCGCACCATGAATTGCTGGGTACCATAGGTCGACCACAAGTTTCCGGTCGCGAATTGGAACCCCGTCCGTTGCCTGCTTATTGGCTTCAACATCGGGCTGTCCAAGGCCGCAAGGCAGGCAAGCATCTTTGTCATTCTGCTGGTACATCCATATCTTCGCGAACAACCGCCGGCCACGCCAGCTGCTGCTCGATCCACGGGAAACTCTCAATCGTTCGCATGAAGGCATCGCTGCCCAACACGCGCTGGCATAGTGCAGCGGTAAGCTTGGGAATATCGCCCAATTCCCCTGCCCGGGCCACAACCTGAACCTGCCGTGCAAAGCGCCCTCGCGACATAGGCTCGGGCCGCAAATATGGATGCAGATCACATACGGCCGCCAAACAGGCAGGCGTCGTGATTGTCCAGCCAAGGCCTGCCGCTACCAATGCCAATTGCTGGTGTGACGATTCAACTTCGATGACTTGAGGCAGCTTCAGCTTCATCCGGACAATCTGCCGTTCAATCTGCTGGCCCATACCGGTCAGGCGTGAAAAGCGGATGAGAGGAATTTGCGGCATGTTGGTTAAATTGAAGGATTCGCGGCAGTTTTGCGGAAATACGCAAATGAAGCTCTCTTCAAACACCGGATGCAGTTCCAGCGATCCGCTATGTTCCAGATTGAAGCTGCCGGTAAGCAGCATATCGATATCGCGGGCGAGGAATTCACCCTGATGTTCCCTAGAGATACCAGAACGCATGTTCCAATGCTCGGCCCGTCCGCCCAGCTCGCGCAGGATCGGCACGGTCAGCAGGTTCGCAAGACTGAACGACATTGCCATCGTAACGCTTGAAATCGGAAGGTTGGCTCGTTCGCGGACCGCATCATATGTGGACCGGGCTTGGTCAATAAGGGCGTGCCCACGTGCAAACAGCGATTTGCCGCTTGCCGTCAGACCCATGGGCCGCATCGTCCGATCAAACAATAACGCACCAATGCTAGCCTCAAGCTTGGCGATTGTTTGGGAAATCGCAGATTGCGTGACCTGAAGATGCGCCGCGCATTGCGACATGCCACCAAGCTCGACAGTCAGCACGAAAACCTCAATCGCATGCAGATCGAATTCCTGCGGTAGCTTCACAATCTCCGGCTCCAAGTCGCAGCATCAAATTTTCTAATATCTAAATCATGGTTACAATAATGCTAGAAATTTTTCGCGGAGGTGGCACAAAGATGCGGTCAGCACCGCACCCAAAGGGGGGGATTTTGGACAAGACTGAACTGGCGGTTTCGGGCCAAATAGGCAGCCATCCCAAGGGTCTTTATTACTTGTTCTTTACAGAAATGTGGGAACGTTTTTCCTTTTACGGCATGTCAGCATTATTGATGCTGTACATGGTGAAGGAGCTTCTCCTTCCTGAAAATTCCGCGCAGGTGATCGGGCTTGCCGGGCTTCGCGCCTTCTTCGAGTTTCGCGGACCGATGTCGGACATCGCTTTCGCGTCGATCATCTATGGCTGGTATGCCGGGTTGGTCTATTTCACCCCGATTTTCGGCGGCTGGGTTGCCGACAAGCTTCTCGGTGCCAAGCGCACGGTGATGATAGGTGTCGTGTTGATGAGTGCCGGCCATCTGGCGATGTCCTTCTATTCCTCCTTCCTTTTGGCGTTGCTGCTGCTGATCCTCGGCTCTGGCTTCCTCAAGGGGAATATCTCGGCACAGGTCGGCGCGCTGTACCCGCAGGAGGAAGAGTCACTCCGCTCGCACGGCTACACGATTTTTTCTGCCGGGATATGCATCGGCGCGGCAAGCGGACCGCTGGTGACAGGGCTGGTCGCCCAAAGCCATGGCTGGCACGCCGGCTTTGCCGTTACCGCACTATTGATGCTTGTCGCATTGGCCGTCTACGCAATCGGCCAACGCCATCTTCCCCATGACCGGCCGGCTGCGCAAAAGCGCGAAAAAGCCGCACCATTATCACCCACCGAGCGGCGGCGGATCTATGTCCTTCTGTTCGTTATCCTGCTCACCATTCCGGCCGAAATCGCCTATCCAATGGTCTGGAGCATCGGAATTTTGTGGGTTGATCAATATGTGAATCTGGCCACGCCAATCGGCGAAATGCCTTCCAGCTGGTTCGCGGCCATGGACTCAATCGGCGCGATCATCTTTGCGCCCCTGTTGGTGGCCATTTGGGCTTGGCAAGCCAGACGGGGAAGCGAACCGCCCAGTATCACCAAGATCGGGATTGGCACTGCACTGGTCGGATTTGCAGCCCTGCTCTTTGCCTATGGTAATATGGGCATAACTGAACCGGATAGCGTATCAGCGGGTTGGGCCAT
>JAJTFR010000150.1 GCA_021298455.1 Sphingomonadales bacterium
GTGCGGCTGTTCGAACTGCGCGGGCTGGCGCGCAAACATAATGTCCAACCCGACACATTGGCGCAATTGACAGACGATCTGGCGGCCAAGCTGGATGCGATTGAAGCAGGCGGGGAGGGGTTGGCTAAGCTGGAAGCTGAAGTCACCCGAACAGCTTCTGCCTATCGCTCTGCCGCCGAAGCATTGTCTCAATCGCGCGTCGCTGCCGCAGCTAGGCTCGACAAGGCAGTCGCCGCTGAACTCGCCCCGCTCAAACTTGACGCCGCACAATTCCGAACCGAGGTTGAACGCCTCGGCGAAGACCGTTGGACCGTGCACGGCATAGACCGCATTGAATTTCTGATCTCCACCAACCCGGGAGCGCCCTTTGCGCCACTCGCCAAGATTGCATCGGGCGGCGAATTGTCACGTTTCATCCTCGCGCTGAAAGTTGCGCTGGCCGAAGAAGGCGGGGCGACGACGATCATTTTCGACGAAATCGACCGCGGGGTCGGCGGGGCAGTTGCCTCTGCCATCGGCGAACGGCTTTCGCGGCTTGCCAATGGCAGCAACGGAATCGCAGGTAAACAGCTTCTTGCTGTCACCCATAGCCCGCAGGTCGCGGCCAAGGGGCAGGCGCATTATTTCATCGCCAAATCGAGCGAGGGCACCGTCACCCGCACCGGCGTTACCCGCCTTGACGTCGATGGGCGTCGCCATGAAATCGCGCGCATGCTGTCGGGTGCGGAAATCACCGATGAAGCCCGCGCACAGGCCGCGCGGTTGATGGAGAGCGTGTGAAACGGTTTGTGATCTTGCCTTGTTTGTTGCTCGCGGCTTGCGCAACAACGCCTCCGGCCCCATCACAAGGTTTCTTTGAAAATCTGTCGATGCTGTGCGGCAAAAGCTTGCCGGGTAGGCTGGTTGCCGGTGACGCAAGCGACGTCGCCTTTGCCAATGCCGATATGCGTGCACATGTGCGTGAATGCAGTGACAAGGAAATCCGGATTGCCTTCGACGTCGGCGAGGACCGTTCGCGGACATGGATCATCAGCCGGGTTGGCGATGGGTTGCGGTTAAAGCACCGGCATTTGCTGAAAGATGGCAGCGAGGATCCTGTTTCGCAATATGGTGGCGATACTGTTTCGACAGGCACATCGACGCGGCAGGAGTTTCCGGCTGATGCTTTTTCGAAAACCATGTTCGTCCGCGAAGGGCGCCAGATATCAACCACCAATGTTTGGGCATTCGAAATCGAACCGAGAACAAAGCTGACCTATGAACTGGCGCGTCCTGGTCGGTTGTTCCGGGTTGAGTTTGACATCGCGCGGCCATCGGATCGTTGACCATGAGTGGCCTGAATATGTCCGAAGCCGAAGCGGCAAATGAGCTGATGCGCCTTGCCAAGGCGATTGCGCATCATAACAAGCTTTACCATGCCCATGATGCGCCCGAACTTTCGGATGCTGAATTTGATGCGCTGGTGCGGCGGAATAATGATCTGGAAGCCGCCTTTCCGCATCTTGTTCGCGCCGATAGCCCCAATGCTCAAGTGGGCGCAGCGGTCGAGGTATCGCCACTAGCGAAGGTTACCCATGCCAAGCGAATGATGAGCCTCGACAATGCCTTTGCAGATGAGGACGTCGAGGATTTCGTCGGTCGGGTGCGCCGTTTCCTGAATCTTCCCGTTGATGCACAGGTCGTCTTGACTGCAGAGGACAAAATTGACGGCCTGTCCTGCTCGCTACGTTATGAAAATGGCGTACTGGTGCAGGCGGCAACGCGCGGTGACGGACAGGTGGGTGAGGATGTGACCGCCAATGTGCGGACGATCGCGGATATCCCGCAGCAGCTTTCCGGAACTTTTCCCGCCATTTTCGAGATTCGCGGCGAAATCTATATGGCAAAGGCCGATTTCGAAGCGCTCAATGCCAGATTGCTGGCAGAGTCCGACGATCCGGAAAAGGCACGGCAATTTGCCAATCCGCGCAACGCGGCAGCAGGTTCGTTACGGCAGAAGGATGCTAATGTTACCGCGTCCCGGCTATTGCGCTTCCTTGCCCATGGCTGGGGCGAGGCGAGTGATTTGCCCGCAGACACGCAATTTGGTGTGATGGAGGCTATGGTAGGCTGGGGCGTTCCGGTGTCGCCTTTGCTCATCCGTCTGGAGAATGTTGCGGCGATCCTTGGCCATTATCGCAACATCGAGGCGCAGCGCGCCGATCTGCCTTATGATATTGACGGGGTCGTCTATAAGGTGGACCGGCTCGATTGGCAGGAGCGTCTGGGGTTTGTTGCCAAGGCTCCGCGCTGGGCGATTGCGCATAAATTTCCCGCGGAACAGGCCGAAACGACGCTGGAAGCGATCGACATTCAGGTCGGGCGGACCGGTAAGCTGACCCCTGTCGGGCGGCTGAAGCCCGTCACCGTCGGCGGTGTGGTTGTCTCCAACGTTACACTGCATAACCGCGATGAGATTGCCCGGCTTGCCGTACGCCCCGGTGATCGTGTGAAGGTGCAGCGGGCAGGGGATGTCATCCCCCAGATTGTCGACAATCTATCGCGTGAAGAATCGCGCATAGCGTATTCCTTCCCCGATCATTGCCCAGAATGTGGCAGCGAGGCGGTAGCCGAAGAGGGCGAGGTCGACGTGCGCTGCACTGGAGGCCTGATCTGCCCGGCGCAGCGTGTGGAGCGCCTGAAGCATTTCGTCAGCCGCGCTGCGCTCGATATTGAAGGGCTCGGCGAAAAGACGATTCAAGAATTTTTTGAACAAGGCTGGTTGGAAAGTCCGGCGGATGTCTTTCGCCTGCGTCGGCGGCGTAGCGACATTTTGGCGCGCGAAGGTTGGCAGGAAAAGTCTGTGGATAACCTGTTGGCAGCGATCGAGGCCAAAAGACAACCCGATGCGGCGCGATTGCTGTTTGCACTGGGCATCCGCCATGTGGGGGCAGTGACCGCGCGTGACTTGATGAAGAGTTTTGTCGCACTACCCCGCCTGCGCGAAGTGGCAACTTCGGATGAAGGCGAGACCGATTTGACGCAGATTGACGGCATCGGACCTGCGGTTGTGGAGGCGTTACAGGATTTCTTTCACGAACCGCATAATGTTGCAGTTTGGGAAGATTTGCTCAGTGAGGTCGCGCCGCCTGACTATATCGTTGAAAGCCGCGCTTCGGCAGTGACGGGCAAGACCATCGTCTTTACCGGTGCACTTGAAACCATGAGCCGTGACGAGGCGAAGTCACAGGCGGAAGCTTTAGGCGCCAAGGCCGCTGGTTCGGTATCCGCCAAAACCGATTTGGTGGTGGCTGGGCCGGGTGCGGGGTCGAAACTTAAAAAGGCGCAGGAACTGGGGATAGAGGTTATCGATGAAGCCGCCTGGGCCGCAATCGTCGCTGCCGCAGGCTAATCGAACCAGTGCATCACGCCGCCGGGCATCGGCGTCCAAATACCCATGCGCACACCTGCGCGGCGCAAGATTGATCCCGTCCATTCATTGCAAGTGATGATTGCCGAATAATGGCCGTGACTGTCGTAAAACAGATTGTCGGGGCCATAGGCGGGATAGGCTTTGCTGCGCCCGTCAATCAGGCGGAACGTCCCGCGAATGTCGCGGATGATTGAATGATATTGCGCGGTGCTCACGGTAAACTGTTTGCGGAAACTGGTCGGTTGGGGATCGACCAGATGATAGACATGCAGCGTCGTTTCGTCCGACCCGATGATCGCCGAGCCAATATCGCGGCTTTGAACATCTGCCCAAGTCCGTGCATTGCGATACACGCGCTTATGACCCCAGCCGATCATTGCATGGGTGCCGTAAAGGTCGCGATTGGTAAGATGTTCGGGAGCGACCAGGTTGGAAAGGTCTTCAGCCGCCGCCGCCATGGGAACAACAAGTCTGACATGAACACCATTAGTCTCGACGAAAATTGGAATTCCGTCTTGCGGCTCGCGCCAGCCATTATTGGCGGGAATGAAACTGCCTGCCAATGCTGCGGTGAAATAGAGGCCCAGAAGCAATAGCGGCCATCCAATGAGGGCACGCAATGCACTTATCCTGCTGTTGATCCGAAAAAGTTTCAAGTGTAACTATATTCCATGGCCGATGTGACCCATGTCTATGACAAGCCGCCGCAGGGCGCAAATGCGGACTGGACGATCCCGCAGCAGTGGGAGCGATTCAGCGCAGATGAGCATGGGATGTGGGACAGGCTGTTTGCCCGCCAGTCGGCAATGCTGCCCGGGCGCGCGGCCGATGCTTTCATGCGCGGAATTGACCTGCTCAAGCTGGAACAGCCGGGCATTCCCGATTATCGTGCGCTCAATGCAAGGTTGATGGCAGCGACCGGATGGCAGGTTGTTGCGGTGCCCGGTCTTGTTCCGGATGCGGTGTTTTTCGACCATCTGGCGAATCGCCGCTTTCCTGCTGGAAATTTCATCCGCTCACCCGAGCAGCTGGATTATCTGCAGGAACCAGATGTCTTTCACGACGTGTTTGGTCAT
>JAJTFR010000151.1 GCA_021298455.1 Sphingomonadales bacterium
CCGCCACCCCCGCCGCCGCCGCCTGTGGCTGCGCCCGCCCGTTCGCCTGTTCCAAGCGGAGAAACCCCGCAGGAGCGCGTTGCGCGTCTGCAGCGTGAGGCCGAGGAAGATCGTCTGCGTCTTACCGAAGAAGCCAATCGCCGCGAACAGGAAGAGCGCCAGCGCGCTGCCGAGGAAGAACGGCGTCGTGCGGAAGAGAATCGCCGTGAAGCGGCAGAAGGCCCCAAGGTTGCAGCCGAAGCTGCGCCAGAGGCTGCGCCTGTCGAAGCGGCTCCCGCTGACCAGCCTGTCGCCGCCGAAGCCGGGCAGGCTTCGCCGCCGCCGGCGCGCCGCTTTACACCCGTGGAATCGCCGAAGCGCCCGCCTGCTCCGGTGGAGCGCGAGCGCGAAGAAGCGAAAAAGGTACCGCACAAGCCGAGCCGCGATCGCGCGGCGGACAATCGCCGCCAGTCAGGCAAGTTGACTGTTACGCGGGCGCTTGACGATGATGAAGGTGCACGTGCCCGCTCACTCGCTGCGCTGAAGCGCGCGCGTGAAAAGGAACGCCGTTCGCATATGTCGGGCATGCAGCGCGATGCGCAGCCCAAACAGGTACGTGACGTTGTCGTCCCCGAAGCCATAACTGTGCAGGAACTTGCAAACCGTATGGCCGAAAAAGGCAGCGACCTTGTGAAGTCGCTGTTCAAAATGGGCATGCCGGTGACGCTGACCCAGACGATCGATCAGGATACAGCCGAACTGCTCGTCACCGAATTTGGTCACAATATCACCCGCGTTTCCGACGCTGACGTCGATATCGTACATGACGACGACGTTGATGCATCCGAAACGCTGAAGGCGCGTCCGCCGGTCGTGACCGTGATGGGCCATGTCGATCACGGCAAGACCAGCCTTCTTGATGCGCTGCGCGGGGCGAAGGTGCAGGCTGGCGAAGCCGGCGGCATCACCCAGCATATCGGTGCCTATCAGGTGAAGGCAAAGGGCGGTGAGTTGATCACTTTCCTCGACACGCCGGGCCACGAGGCCTTTACCGAAATGCGCGCACGCGGTGCGATGGTCACAGACATTATCATCTTGGTCGTCGCAGCTGATGACGGCATCATGCCGCAGACGATCGAGGCGATTAATCACGCCAAGACTGCCGGCGTGCCGATGATCGTTGCGATCAACAAGTGCGACAAGGATGGTGCTAACCCGCAGCGCATCCGCGAACGTCTGCTCGAACATGAAATCGTGGTCGAGAAAATGGGCGGTGAAGTGCAGGATGTCGAAATCTCCGCCCTCAAAAAGACCGGCCTTGACGATCTGCTTGAAAAGCTTGCGCTGCAGGCAGAGCTTATGGAATTGAAAGCCAATCCGTATCGTATCGCAGAAGCGGTGGTGGTCGAAGCGAAGCTCGACAAGGGACGCGGAGCGGTCGCAACCTTGCTGGTGCGTCGCGGTACGCTGAAGACCGGAGATGTTTTCGTTGTCGGCGCAGAGTCGGGCAAGGTTCGGGCCTTGATCAATGACAAGGGTCAGCAGGTGAAGCTGGCAACGCCGTCCATGCCGGTAGAAGTCCTTGGTCTTTCGGGCGTTCCCGGTGCTGGCGAGATCCTGACTGTCGTTGAAAACGAAGCCCGCGCCCGCGAAGTTGCTGCTTTCCGCAAGGAACAGGCAAAGCTGAAGCGGACCACGCAGGCACCGGTCTCGGTCGACAATATGTTCTCGGCTCTCTCGGCCAATCGCGCCAAGGAATATGCAGTCGTCGTCAAGGCGGATGTGCAGGGGTCGGTCGAAGCGATCGTCAACGCGCTGCACAAGATTTCGACCGACGAGATCAAGGTCCGCGTGCTGCAGTCGGGTGTCGGTGCAATCACCGAAAGCGATGTGAACCTGGCCAATGCGTCCAAGGCACCGATCATCGGCTTCAACGTCCGTCCCAATGCGAAGGCCCGCGAGATTGCGGAGCGCGAAAAGACGCGGTTCAAATATTTCGATGTGATTTATCACCTTACCGAAGATGTCGCCAAGGAAATGGCCGGCATTCTTGGCCCCGAAATCATCGAAACCGTTGTTGGCCGCGCGAAGATCCAGGACGTGTTCAACGCAGGGAAGAAGGACAAAGCAGCAGGTCTGCTCGTCCTCGAAGGCCATATCCGCAAGGGCTATCACACGCGCCTTACCCGCGACGATGTTATCGTTTCGAAGACGGTCATTGCCTCACTGCGTCGCTTCAAGGACGATGTTGATGAAGTGCGCGCCGGGCTTGAATGCGGCGTTGTTCTTCAAGATACGAACGACATCAAAGCGGGCGATATGCTCGAAATCTTTGAAGTCGAGGAGCGCGAACGCACGCTGTGAGCGAGTTTCTGGGAAATGGCGGCCCGCATGTCGAGCTGATGGGGGCGAAGTTTATCGACTTCGATCCCGTCACCGAGACAATTACCATGCGTTTCTTTGCGCCGGATAGCTTCATCACACCGCGCGGCGGGGTGCAGGGCGGTTTGGTCGCTGGATTTCTTGATGAAGTCATGGGCTGGGCGCATGTTCAGGCCAGCAAAGGCAAAGAGGCTCCACTCAACCTTGAAATCGCGATGACCTTGCTCAAGCTGATCCCGCCCGGGCCGCTTGTGGGCAAGGGGCGCGTTATCCGTCGCGGACGTCGTGCGGTATTTCTTGAAGGCGAATTGTGGGACGAAAGTTGGACGACGCTATATGCGCGCGCCACTTCGACAGCTTTGCCTACGCCGGTGCCAGGGCGGGAAGACTGATGGCACGTCATAACGAAACCCCTGAAGGGCGTTCGGTCCGTCTGTTGCGCGTTGGCGAACAGGTGCGCCATGTGTTGTCCGATGTTTTGGCACGCGGCGCGGTGCATGATGATGTGCTGACCAGCCATAGCGTCAGCATCACCGAAGTGCGCATGTCGCCAGATCTTCGTCATGCAACGGTTTTCGTGAAGCCTTTATTGGGTGCAGACGAAGCCGATGTGCTCAAAGCATTGCGCACCAACACCGCCTTTTTGCAGCGCGAAGTCGCGACCCGCGTTCGCATGAAATATGCAGCCAAGCTTAAATTTCTTGCTGATGAAAGCTTTGACGAAGCCAGCAATATCGAGCGCCTGCTTTCCGACCCGAAGGTCGCACAGGATTTGGCCGACGACGAGGATTAAGCCGGCACCAATTTGGTGCGGATGCTGATCGTCACCTTTTTTCCGACAATCAACGAATAGGCCGTCATCCCAAAATCCTTGCGGTTGATCGTTGTGACGCCCGTCAGCCGGATCGGCTCCTTTAGCGAAGTGGTCGATGGGGGAGCGGAAAAACTGACATTCAGGGTAACGGGGCGGGTAACGCCGCGCGCCGTCAAATTGCCGCGCACGATGCCGCTGGTCTGCGTCGCCATCGATAGATCGGTGCCTTGAAAGCGGACGGTGGGATATTTTGCCACGTTGAAAAAGGCATCGCCTTTCAAACGGTTGGTTGTCAGACTGTCATCGGCGCGCAGCTGCGTCGCATCGATCATGACATCAAGGTTGATCCGGTCCATCGCGTCGGGCGTGAGCGCAACGGTGCCGCGCACTGCGGGGAACAGCGCCTTGCGGTTGCCAATCCCCATGAAGGCCACCTTGGCGTCGACCGAACTGGCACCGGCATCTATGGTGAAATTATAGGATGTCGTCGCGCCGGCAATGGCTGCGCCAAAAAGCAGTGTGGCCGCGAGCGCCCATCGGGCAGCTTTCCACTGCATTCTTTGTCTCCCTGATTGCGATCCTTGGCCAACATGGCAGATAGCGGATGACTCGTCCATGAACCAAAGACAGGCATCGGTGTGGCCAAAATATATTTTTACTATTCCTCGATGAATGCAGGCAAATCGACCACATTGCTGCAGGCCGATTTCAACTATCGCGAACGCGGGATGGAAACGATGGTCTGGACGGCTGCGCTGGATGACCGATACGGGCAGGGCTATGTTACATCCCGCATCGGGCTTCGCGCTGAAGCGCACAAGTTCACGCCCGAAACAGACCTGCTGGACGCCATATCGTCGGAACATGAAGGCCGGCCGCTTGCCTGTGTGATGATCGACGAAGCGCAGTTCCTCTCCCGCGAACAGGTATTGCAATTGGCGCGGATTGCCGATGAGGCGAATATTCCCATACTCTGCTATGGTCTTCGTACCGATTTTGCCGCCGATCTCTTTCCAGGCTCGGCAGCACTGCTTGGACTTGCCGACACATTGGTCGAGTTGAAGGCGGTCTGCCATTGCGGGCGCAAGTCGACGATGAACCTGCGCGTGGATGGTGCAGGGCGCGCGGTGATTGACGGGCAGCAGACCGAAAGCGGCGGAAAAGACCGTTATGTTGCAATGTGCAGCAAGCATTTCATGGAGGCGCGACAAGATTCGGCCGCTCATGCAGCGTTAAGCTTGGAAAGTGCATGATATCATCATGCG
>JAJTFR010000152.1 GCA_021298455.1 Sphingomonadales bacterium
TGGCCGATTTCGCGTTCGTCTTTCAGGTCGAACATATCGCCATAGACCTGATCTTCGGTCATCACGCCCATGGACAGCGGCGTCACAAATTCGTTCGCGCTTTTCGTCATAACCGCGCGCACGGCAAGACCTTGCCGTTTGAGCAGGCGGACAAGTTCCAGCGACTTGTAAGCGGCTATCCCGCCCGCAACGATAAGAAGGATGCGCTTCTGGGCCATCCCTTTATCCTAGCGCCCACATGGCCGCTGCGCCAGCGGCCGCTGCAAGCAGGGCGGTCAACGCAAGGCGCCAGCCATTGGCGTCGCTTCGCCGTCTTTCCCAGATCAGTTCAATTTCGGGCAGCGGCGGCGGCGGCGGAGCACCGCCCTTACGGGGCAATTGGTCGTCGAGGCGCTTGATAAGGTCAGGGATAAGCGCGAGCGTTTTAAATCGATCGCGCAGGCCATCGGCAATCGCAGCCTCGGGGCCTAGTTCGCCGCGGATCCAATCGCCGACATAGGGCGCGGCCACATCCCACATGTTGATCGCGGGGTTCAGGCTGGTTGCGACGCCTTCGACCATCACCATGGTCTTTTGCAGCAGCAATAGGTGCGGCTGGGTCTGCATGTCGAAATCGCGGGTGATCGCAAACAGGCTGTCGAGCATCTGCCCAACCGAAAGCTCGCTGACCGGTTTGCCGCGCGTTGGTTCACCCACGGCGCGCAGTGCGGTCGCGAATTCGTCGACATTGTGATAGTCGGGCACATAGCGCGCCTCGAAATGGATTTCGGCAAGCCACAGCCGCGCCTGCCGGTCGATCCGTCCCATGATACCGAAATCGATCGCGACGATACTGCCATCAGGGCGGACGAACAAATTCCCCTGATGCATGTCGGCATGGAAAAAGCCTTCGGAAATCGCCTGACGCAGGAAGGTGAGCACAAGCCGTTCGGCTATTTTGGCCCGATCATGCCCTGCGGCCTCGATCGCGGCGACATCGGAAATCTTGATCCCGTCAACCCATTCGAGTGTCATCACCCGGCCGGAGGAGCGGTCCCAGTCGATTGCGGGGATATAATAGCCCTCGACTGCCGTCATCGCCTCCTTGAGTTCGGACGCGGAGGCGGCCTCACGCCGCAGGTCCAACTCGCGCAAGGACCAGCGCTTGAAATTGGCGATCACCAGTTGCGGTCGCAACCGGGCCGCTTCACCGCCCATGGCTTCAAGATGGGCCGCCGCCCATTCATAGGTTTCGATGTCGCGGGCAAATTGTTCGCGGATGCCGGGGCGCAAGACTTTTACGGCGACTTCGCGGCCGTCGCTGGTGCGCGCACGATGCACCTGGGCAATCGATGCGGCACCGACCGGCTCCGGATCGATATGCTCGAACAGTTCAGCCGCTGGCCTGTTCAGGCTCTGGTCGATTTCCTCGTAAATACGGTCATATTTTTCGGGCGGCAGCGAATCCTGCAGCGTCAGCAGATTACGTACAGCATCCTCGCCGACAAGATCGGGGCGGGTGGCCAATGTCTGCCCCAGCTTGATCGCGGCAGGCCCGATTTCGCGAAAGGCACCCGCATAATCCGGAACGCGCGGCTGGATCGTGCCGATGCGGGCAATGCGGCACAGACGCTTGACCTGGGGTGGGGTGTTGCGATCATTCTCTATGCCGCGCAGCGCGCCATGGCGTGCGAGAATGCGGCCCCATTTTAACAGGCGAAGGATGTGCGTGGTCGGGCGGGTCATGTGCGGTGGATCACACCTTCCATCCGCTATGGATGGCAACCAGCCCGCCGAGGATCGGTTCGACCTTGGTCTGCACGAAACCGGCCTCTCCGATCATGCGCTGGAAAGTCGGCATGTCGGGGAATTTGCGGATCGATTCGGCCAGGTAACGATAGCTTTCTTCGTCACCGGCGATCATCTTGCCCATCTTGGGAAGCAAGTGGTGCGAATAAACGTCATAGACCTTTGACAGCCCGGGCCATTCGACGGTCGAAAATTCCAGGCAGAAAAAACGTCCGCCAAAACGCAGTACACGGTGCGCTTCACGCAGGGCGGCGGGAATATCGGTGACGTTCCGGATCCCGAACGCAATTGTATAGGCATCAAAATGGCGATCGGGAAAGGTCAGTGTCTCGGCATTTTGTTCACTCCAGACGAGCGTATCGATGCCGCGTTCAACTGCACGTTCCATGCCGACAGAGAGCATGTCCGGGTTGATGTCAGATACGGTCACGTTTGCGCCGGCCGTTTCAAGGCGAAAGGCAATGTCGCCGGTGCCGCCCGCCATGTCGAGAATATCCTCGCCCGGCCGGGGTTTGACGCGGCGGACAAATTGGTCCTTCCACAGCCGGTGCATCCCGCCCGACATGGCATCGTTCATAATGTCATATTTGCTGGCGACGCTTGAAAACACACCACGTACCCGGCGGGTCTTTTCCTCGCGCGAGACCTGTTCGTAACCGAAAGAGACAGTTTCATCCATATCTGAGGCCTCTAGCCAAGTGTCGATGCCCCCGCTAGCGGATTCGCCATGCCAGAGCTTCCCGAAGTCGAAACCACTGTTGCCGGACTGCGTGCCGTACTCGACGGCGAAATCATTGTCCGTGCCGAAGCGCGGCGGCCGGACTTGCGCTGGCCGATCCCGGTGGATCTGCGTCAGCGACTGACCGGGGCCCGGGTGACCGGGCTGGGGCGGCGGGCCAAATATGGGCTGGTGCATACCGATCGCGATGATGTGCTGATCTTTCACCTCGGCATGTCCGGGCGTTGGCGGATCGACCCGGCCGAAATAGAAAAGCATGACCATTTCATCTTGGAAACCGGATCGGGCAGGGTGCTTGCCTTAAACGATCACCGCCGTTTCGGCTCGCTCGACATTGTCCGCGCAGATGAACTTGCCGGTTTCCGGCATTTCAAGGCGATGGGGCCAGAGCCGCTCGCCAAGGATTTTGATGCCAAAGTACTGCATGCGGCGTTGAATGGGCGCAACGCGCCTATCAAGGCGATGCTGCTCAACCA
Organism: Sphingomonadales bacterium; assembly: GCA_021298455.1. GTDB lineage: Bacteria > Pseudomonadota > Alphaproteobacteria > Sphingomonadales > Sphingomonadaceae > Sphingorhabdus_B > Sphingorhabdus_B rara. Next base: position 3,004 of record JAJTFR010000152.1, read on the forward strand.
GTCGATCGTCGCGGGGCTCGGCAATATCTATGTGTGCGAGGCCCTGCACATGGCGGGCATATTGCCCACAATGCCTGCCGGGAAGATCAGCCGCCCCCGTCTGGAAAAGCTGGTTATTGCAATCAAGAATGTCCTTGCTGCCGCGATCAAGGCGGGTGGGTCGACTTTGCGCGATTTTGCTGCGCCCGATGGCGAGCTTGGTTATTTTGCCAAGGATTGGCTGGTTTATGGTCGCGAAGGGCAAACATGCCATTGCGGCACCACCATCGAACGGCGTGTGGATTCGGGGCGTTCGACCTTTTTCTGCCGCAAATGCCAGCGTTAGGGCCAGTATTGGCGGTTGACGAATCTGGAAAGCCTAGTTAAGGGCGGCGCTTCACCGGACAAGGTACTTATTCCTCTGCCCGTAACTATCTGATTTTTCGAGGACTGAAATGGCAAATACGCCGCAAGCACGTAAGCGTATCCGTCGCAATGCGCGTCGCAACGAAATCAACGGCAACCGCGTTGGTCGTATCCGTACCTTTGTAAAGAAGGTCGAAGCCGCGCTCGCCGCTGGCGACAAGAGCGCAGCTGCCGATGCTTTGAAGGCCGCCCAGCCTGAACTGGCGCGCGGCGTTGCCAAGGGCGTGCTGCATAAGAATATGGCGTCGCGCAAGTTCAGCCGCCTCACCAAGCGCGTAGCCGCGCTCGCCTGATTCGGCGAATCGGCCGGTGTTTTCCGGCCGTTCGAACGTTGATTTTGATTAAGGTCTGCCACTTGTGTGGCGGGCCTTTTTCTTATGTGTTTTTGGTGCACTGCAGCGAAGCCAGCTTTCTCCGCGATTCGGCGGGGGTGACTTGTAAAATCGTCAAAAAAATCTATATAAAACAATAGCATAAAAAATAGTCACGGAATTTCAGCATATGACGGGAGTCAATGCGAAATATTTCACTTTTTTTGCAGCAGGCCTCTTGAACGATTCGGTCTGGCATGGTTGAAAGAACTTTCCAGCAGCGTGCGACCACCATCGCGCCTGTCTCACTCAGTGATAGCACAATAGTCACTTCTGCTTTGCGTCGCAGAAGGCAATAATCTTGTGCGCTCTGAAGGGGTAAGGTGCGGCAAATATAAAAGGCGTGCGCAGTTGGTTGGGGTGAAAGGGGTGGCCAGTGACGCTGAATGTTGTGCGCTCGGAGCAAGTAGGTACAGGGGGCTCCGTGTTTGAATCCGATTGGCAAAATGTTGCCTCGCGCTTGCGCCGCGATCTTGGCGCCCAAGTCTATGGACAGTGGATCCGGTCGATTGCGCTCGGCGATTTTTGCGAGCTCACGGGTACGCTTGAACTTCTTACGCCTTCCGATTTTTCGGCAAGCTGGGTGTCGGATCATTATGCCGATCGCATTCGCCTTGCCTGGACCAGCGTGAACCCGCAGGTTCGCCAGCTGCCGATGGGCGAGGGTCTGCCAGCGCGCAGCCAGCTTGATCCGCGGATGACTTTTGCGAATTTCGTGAAAGGCCAGACCAACGCCCTCGCATTGAGCGCGGCGGAACGTGTTGCTGCGGCGGAACGCCCGCTGTTCAACCCGCTCTATCTGCAGGCGGCAACAGGTCAGGGCAAGACCCACCTGATGCACGCGATCGGCCACGCTTATGCCGAAATCAACCCTGCCGCGCAGGTAATCTACATGTCGGCGGAAAAGTTCATGATGGAGTTTGTCTCCGCCATGCGCCGCAAGGAAGTGATGGAGTTCAAGGCCCGTCTACGCGCGGTCGATGTTCTCCTGATTGACGATATCCAGTTCATCATCGGCAAGGTTTCGACGCAGGAGGAATTCCTCCACACCGTCGATGCAATCATCGGCGCGGGTAAGCGCCTTGTTGTGGCCGCCGATCGGGCACCGCAGGCGTTGGACGGCGTTGATCAGCGCATCCTTTCGCGCCTTTCGATGGGCCTGGTTGCCGATATCCAGCCGGCAGACCTCGAACTGCGTCGCTTGATTCTGAACCAGCGTCTGGCAGCCATGCCCGACACGCAGGTGGGCGAGGATGTGATCGAATTCCTTGCGCGTACGATCAGCCGCAACGTCCGCGAACTGGAAGGCGGCTTGAACAAGCTGATCGCCTATTCGCAGCTGACCGGCAAACCGATCACGCGCACCTTGGCGGAAGAGCAGCTCAAGGATATTTTGAGCGCTTGCCGCCGCCGCATCACGATTGACGAGATCCAGCGTGCCGTGTGCGAATATTATCGCATCGACCGCAGCGAAATGTCGTCGAAACGCCGCGCCCGTGCCGTTGTGCGCCCGCGTCAGGTTGCGATGTATCTGGCGAAGGTGATGACACCGCGCAGCTATCCTGAAATCGGGCGGAAATTTGGCGGTCGTGACCATTCGACGGTGATCCATGCCGTGCGTCTGGTCGAAGATCTGCGCCGGATGGACAATGACATGGACAATGACGTCCGGGCATTGCTCCGCCAACTGGAAGCCTGATTAGTCAAATCCTTTAGCCGGTTGCCGCTTTTCTTGCGCACCGGCTGACGGTATTCCTTCCGGTAACGAGAATCGGGAGTCGGCAACCCTTGGCACAATATTGCATCCAGTGCGGAGAGACGCTTGGCGCGCAGGCGCGCTTTTGCGGGGCATGTGGTGCGTCCGCCGATAATGGGGCCAACGATATGGCGGACGGTACTGCCAAGCACAAATCGCGCCCCAACAAGGTGCTGATCGCTGGCGCTGTTGTGATAGTTGCGCTGGCAATCATCTATTATGCACTCTTCCTGCACGATGATCTGGCTCGAGGCAGCCTGGAAGACCGGGTGAGCGGAGGGCCGCCTGCAGTCGAGCAGGCCGTGCCGCAAATCTATTATACGACAGCTGATGCCAATATTCGCGACCGGGCGACAACGCAGGGCAGCAGCATCCTCGGCAAATTGCCGCGTGGTAGCACCGCCGGTGGTAAGGTGATTGCGGGTGAAGATGGCACCAGCCAGTGGCTCG
>JAJTFR010000153.1 GCA_021298455.1 Sphingomonadales bacterium
TGTTCAGGCTTTCCGGCCTTTTGCGCCATTTCAAGAAATTATGATGATGCACTTGCCGATGCTGCAGCCGCCTGCTAGCACTAGCAATCAGCAAAGGTATCATTATGAATGCATTTGCTTCGCACTTGCCGTCAGCCTTGCCTGACAGCAGAAATACAGGTTGATGTTACATGTCGCATGAAATTTCCCCTTCCGCCGGCCTTTCGGGGTACGGTGTGTTGGCGGTAAATTACGCCCGCGCGAGACGCGCCCGCGGTGCCCATGGAGCAGACACATTCGCACCAATCACGATGTCAGACGTTGCTGCGGCAGCCGACGTCGTTCCACTTTCAGTGAATATCGCCGCCCAGCGCCCCCTTGGAGGAGCGCGCTTTGCGGCCTGGAGAATTAAAAATGAAAACGCGTATGCTCATCGACGCGCGCCACCGGGAAGAGACCCGGGTCGCCGTTGTCACCGGGAATGTAATTGACGAATTCGACTTTGAGTCGGCCGAACACAAACAGCTAAAAGGCAATATCTACCTCGCCAAGGTGACGCGCGTTGAACCGTCGCTTCAGGCGGCGTTTGTGGATTATGGCGGCAACCGCCATGGTTTCCTTGCCTTCAGCGAAATCCATCCCGACTATTACCAGATTCCGAAGGAAGACCGCGAACGCCTTCTCGCCGAGGAAGCTGCCGCCGCTGCCGAAGAAGCGGCGTTGCGCGAACAGGAAGAAGCCGAGGAAGACGAACCGGCTGACATCATGCGTTCGGACATGCGCGAAGACGAGGACGCCGATTTCATCGAAGTCGACAGCGATGACCGCATCGACACGATCGACATGTCCGAAGGCGAGGAACCCGACCTTGAAGCCCATGGCGACGAGGACGGCGAAAATGGTGCCGACACACATGGTGACGACGATAATGGCGACCGCGGACGGCGCGGCGGCAATCGTCGCCGGCGTGGAAAGGGCGGCCGCGGCAATGCGCCCAAGGCCAGCGACGAGGCACGCGCCCGCCGCATGAACCTGCGCCGCCGCTACAAGATCCAAGACGTTATCCATCGCCGCCAGGTATTGCTGGTCCAGGTCGTCAAGGAAGAACGCGGCAACAAGGGCGCAGCGTTGACGAGCTATCTCAGCCTTGCAGGCCGTTACTGCGTATTGATGCCCAACACGTCGCATGGCGGCGGCATCAGCCGCAAGATTTCGAGCTCATCGGATCGCAAGCGTCTCAAGTCGATCATTTCCGATCTCAGCCTGCCGGCAACCATGGGGTGCATCATCCGGACCGCAGGGCTTGCCCGCACCAAGCCGGAAATCAAACGCGATTTCGATTATCTTGCCCGTCTGTGGGACGAAATCCGCGAGCGGACGCTGCGCGGAGCCGCACCGATGCTGATCCATTCGGACAGCGACCTGATCAAACGGGCTATCCGTGATATCTACAACAAGGACATTGATGATGTTCTGGTTGAAGGTACCGACGGCTATAAGGCCGCCAAGGATTTCATGAAGCTGCTGATGCCGAGCCACGCAAAGCGGGTGCAGCATTATGCCGACCCGGTTTCGCTGTTCCAGCGCTATGGCGTCGAAGACCAACTGAATGCGATGTACAATCCGGTCGTCCAGCTGAAATCGGGCGGCTATATCGTCATCAACCCCACCGAAGCGCTCGTTTCGATCGATATCAACTCAGGACGATCGACCAAGGAGCACGGCATTGAACAGACCGCGCTTTCGACAAACCTGGAAGCCGCGCGCGAAATAGCCCGACAACTGCGTCTGCGCGACATGGCAGGACTGGTCGTGATCGATTTTATCGACATGGATCACCATTCCAATGCCCGCAAGGTCGAACGGGCAATGAAGGAAGCCCTGAAGAACGATCGGGCGCGCATACAGGTGGGGCGCATCTCAAGCTTCGGCCTGATGGAAATGAGCCGTCAACGGTTGCGCACAGGCGTTCTTGAAGCCTCGACACGGCAGTGCCCGCATTGCGAAGGCACCGGACTGGTGCGCACCGCATCTTCTTCGGCACTTTCAGCGCTACGATTGATCGAAGAAGAGGCTGCACGCGGCCATGGCAGCCAGATTTCGCTGCAAGCGAGCCAAGAAGCCGCAATCTATATTTTGAACAACAAGCGGACCGAACTCGCCGAGATCGAAGACCGTTATCATGTTCAGGTTGAGGTTCTTCCGAACGCCGAAGTTGAAGGCGCGAAAATGGCTGTCACCGCTTCCGGTCCCCGCCCCGAACGCCCAACACTGCTGACGCCTATCATCGAATATGATGATGAGGACGAGGTTGAAGAGTTCGAGGATGAGGCTGAAGGTGAGGACGCCGAAGCCGAGGAAAATCGCGCGGATGATCGTGGCCGCGAAGATCGCAACGCAAAGCGCAAGCGCCGTCGTCGCGGTCGTCGTGGCGGACGCAACCGCGATCGTGACGACCGCCCTGCCCTCGACAATGATGGCGAGAATGCAGGCGAAGAGGTCGTCGCTAGCGACAAACCTGAAGGTGACGCCGTTGCCGAAGGTCCCGAACAAGGCGAGGTTGCTGCCAAACCGAGCCGGTCGCGCGGTCGCCGCAAGAAAGCCGATGCCGATGCGGCGACTGATGTGACTGCAGAAAATGCGAATGCAGATACTGCAGAAGTAGCAGTTGAACCTGTTGTTGAAGCCGAAGAGGCCGTCCCTGCGGTTGCCAAGCCGCGGCGCGGCGGACGCAAGAGCAAGGCTGTCGCCGAGACCGAGGCTGTCGCTGAAGAGCCGCAGGCTGCCGAAGCCGTCGCTGCTCCGGCCGAAGAAAAGCCCAAGCCACGTCGCCGCAGCAAGGCAAAAGCGGACACGGATGAAGCAACGCCCGCTCCGGCGGAACCTGCTGCCGAAGCAACTGCGGAAGCAGAAGAAGTTGCCGCTGCACCCGCTACGCGGACACGCAAGCCGCGCGCTTCTGCAAAGAAAGCTGCAGCGACTGAAAACGAGGCCGAAGCCGACGATGAAACGTCCGGCCCACGCCGTGGTTGGTGGCAGCGCACTTTTGGCTGAGGGGCCTGGTATATGGCCCGGCGCATTGCATCTGCAGCGCCGGGCCTATACGCTTCATCAGTCATTCATACGGCGTCGATCAGAGCGTAGCCATGCTGTCTAAATCTGGAACTGCAAAATTCACTGCGCGCCTGCTGGCACTGCTTGCGCTTTTTTCAATTGCACTCCAGCCAGCCCATGCCCAGTCGATCCTCCGCGATGCCGAAACCGAGGCTTTTCTCGATGAAATTTCCGAACCGCTGATCCGCGCGGCCGGGCTTGAACCGGCCAATGTCGATATCGTCCTGATCAACGACAAATCGATCAACGCCTTTGTTGCCGGCGGTCAGACTGTTTATCTGCATACTGGCCTGATACATGCGGCCACAACCGCGAATGAGGTTCAGGGCGTAATCGCGCATGAGCTTGGCCACATCGAGGGCGGACATGTCATCCGCTATAGCGAGGGTGCGGAAGCGGCGGGCAATATCTCGATCGCCAGCCTGATTCTGGCAGCAGCAGCCGTCGCCGCAGGCGCAGGCGAAGCGGGCATGGCGATCATGCAGGCGGGCCAACAGGCAGCACTGGGCAAATTCCTCGCATTCAGCCGGGTTCAGGAAAGCGTCGCCGATGCATCCGGCGCGCGCTATCTTTCAGCCGCCGGCATTAGCGGTCGTGGGTCAATCAGCTTCTTTAAAAAGCTGCAAAATTTTGAATTTCGCCTCGGCATCCCTCAGACTGATAGCTATGATCGTACCCACCCGCTTTCGGGTGAACGCATCACCGTATTGGAAGATACCTACAAGGCAGACCCTGCATGGGAGGCGCCCTTACACCCGAAATGGGAGGCTGACTTCAAGCGGGTGAAGGCCAAACTGCTGGGCTATATCGCCGAACCCAATGCCACTTTGCGCGATTATCCGGAATCGGACCTGACTGTGCCGGGCCATTATGCGCGTGCTTATGCCTGGCACAAGGCGGCCTATCCGGACAAGGCGCTGCGCGAAGCCGACGCATTGGTAGCCAAAAGCCCCGATGACCCTTATTTTCTTGAGCTACGCGGCCAAATATTGCTCGAGTCCGGAAAGCCGACCGAGGCGCTGGCATCGCTGCGCCGTGCAACGGAACTGACCGGAAACCAGCCCCTGATCGCGGCTATTCTGGGCCATGCCCTGATCGCAACAGAAGACCCTGACAAGTTGCAAGAGGCCGAGCGCGTCCTGAAATCGGCAGTTACACGGGACAATAATAACCCCTTTGCCTGGTATCAGTTGGGTGTGGTCTATCAGGCGTTGGGGGACGAACCGCGCGCTGCATTGGCCAGTGCCGAACGCTATTTGATGATGGGTGCGCCACAACTTGCGCTGCCCAATGCGGCCATCGGCGATATCAGTGGCTTCACCGTGTCAAATCAACTAAGCCCAGTTTATGGAACAGCCCAAAGATCGCAATCGAAAGCCCCTTTTTCTGGGCCTGATTGCTGCACTCATCATTGCCGCCGTTGGCGTCTATCTCTTCGCGGGCAACAGCGCGTCCGAAACAAATGACGTCGCCGCTGACGCTTCATCCGACGCAGAGGCCGCTGTTGCAGCGGCGGGGATCAGCAAGAGCGAGCGCGCGGCGACCGAAGCCATTGTTCGCGCCTATATCCTCGAAAACCCGGAGATCATCACCGAGGCAGTGCAGATCCTCCAGAAACGCGAAGTTTTGCAGCGGGTCGAATCCGCCGGTAGCGCATTGACCAAGGCTTTTCCCGGCGCAGTCGCAGGCAACCCGGATGGGGCAATAACGATTGTCGAATTCACCGACTATAATTGCGGTTTCTGCCGGGCGAGTTTGGCCGATATTGATCGCCTGATTGCAGGCAATAAAGATGTTCGCGTGATATTCCGCGAAGTGCCGATCTTGGCCGAAAGCAGCCGCGACGGTGCGCGCTGGGCGTTAGCAGCGGCCCGTCAAGGCAAGTATAAAGCCTTTCACGGTGCCCTTTTTGCCGGCGGACCGGTGAACGAGAAAAGCATTCGTGCAGCCGCCGCCCGTGCAGGCCTGAACATCGCCCAAGCCGAAAAGGACGCCGCCTCGGCCGAGATCAAGGCGGAGCTTGATGCAAATCTGTCGATGATGCAGCAAATCGGCTTCGGTGGAACGCCCACCTTCTTCATCGGCGACCAGATGATCGAGGGCGCAGTTGGTTATGATGCGCTGAAGGCAGCAGTCGAGAAGGTACGCAAAAAGGGCTAGCCCTTCTTCCCCTGCGCCACGACATACCATTCGACCGATCCCTTGCGGCTGGCAGGCGGCTTTGCGTGCTTCACCGTGGTGAAATTGGCCTTCAATATCGCTAGCAATTCAGGATCGGTGCCGCCCGCGAACACCTTTGCGATAAAATCACCGCCGGGCTGCAGCACCTGAACCGCAAAATCGGTAGCAGCCTCTACAAGCCCCATAGTGCGCAAATGGTCCGTCTGTTTATGCCCGACGGTGTTGGCTGCCATATCGGACATGATAAGGTCTGGCGCCTGCCCCAGCGCGTCTGTCAGCGCATCGGGCGCGGCATCGTCCATGAAGTCCATCTCGAAGATGGTGACGCCCTGTATCGGGTCAACCGGCAATAGGTCGATCCCGGCCACACGCGCATTGGGCAAACGTTTGCGGACAACTTGAGCCCAGCCACCCGGCGCAATGCCAAGGTCGACCACGGCCTTCTTGCCTCTCAGGAAACCGAACTTCTCATCCAGTTCGATCAGCTTATATGCGGCCCGGCTGCGATAGCCGTCGGCATGAGCGCGTTTGACATAGGGATCGTTCAATTGCCGCTCGAGCCAACGAGCAGATTGCGCCGTGCGCCGCTTTGCGGTTTTCACCCGCTCTTTGCCGGTAACGCTGCGGCCCGAAAGGTTGCCGCCAAAGGTGAATTTGGTCATGAAAGGCTCCGTTCGTGCTTCAACGCCGGTCGCGACGCTTGGCGTCACTCGCCATCAAGGCCCGCAAGATACCCTCGCGTATACCGCGATCGGCAACCCCCAGCCGTTCCCCCGGCCAAATGTCGAAAATCGATTCCAGGATTGCACAACCAGCGACCACCAGATCCGACCGCTCGTGGCCAATCGTCGGGAATTTCGCGCGCCCATTGGGCGGCAAGGCAGCCAATTCCTGACTGATATCGCGCATCGCCGATGTGGGCAGATGCAGGCCGTCAATCTGCTTTCGGTCATAGGACTGCAGCTTGAGATAGACGCTGGCAAGCGTAGTGACCGTACCTGACGTACCAAGAAGCCGGTGGCTCCCTTCGCCTATCGGCAAGCGCGCAGCAAAGGGCGCGAAGGCATCTGAAACCTTGCGGCGCATACGCGCATAGGCATCGCCCAGCGCAACATCGTCTTCGCCCTCCAGCGGCTCGCTTTCGGTCAAGGATACCACGCCCCAGGGCACACTGGCCCAATCGACAATTTCGGGCACCAGGCCATTGGTCGACACCAACACCAGCTCGGTCGAACCGCCGCCAATGTCAAAAATCAGCGCCGGCCCCTCACCCGGTTCAAGAAGGGCATGGCACCCCATGACGGCAAGCCGCGCCTCTTCCTTGGGGCTGATCACATCAAGGACGATGCCGGTTTCCTTCTTGACCCGCTCGATAAACTGCGCGCCGTTTACAGCCTGCCGGCAAGCCTCGGTCGCGACAGAACGGGCGAGCACGACATTGCGCCGTTTCAGCTTGTCAGCACAAACCGACAAAGCCTCAATGGCACGGTCCATCGCCTCGTCGCTCATCTTGCCGGTCGTTGCCAGCCCTTCGCCAAGGCGCACAACGCGCGAGAAAGCATCAACAACAGTAAATCCATCCTGCGATGCACGGGCAATCAACAGGCGGCAATTATTGGTCCCCAAATCGAGTGCGGCAAAGGCGGTTTTGCCGATCCAGCTTCCACGACCGGGAAAGCCATCAAAGCGATTGTCGTGAGAATATTTGGGAGTGCTACTCGTGCTTTTTTCGCACGAGGCTCCGCCCGTTGGTGCCGCATCGGCGGATTTCCGGCGGTTTGGCCCTCTCTTGCGAGCAGCCTTGCCCTTTCCGCCCTTGTGCGGCGATGGTGCGATTCTATCGCCCATGGCCGTTACTTCTCTTATCTTTTATCCGACCACCAAAGGTGAGGTCGGTACCTAAGCACCGCTCTACCGCGAAAGGATTAAATTTTCAAGCACAGCCAAAGAAAGGATCATTTTGATCGCCAGATCGCATTGACAGCATGGCCCGTTCTGCCTAATGGCGGCCCCCACATTCCCCGGTCGTCTAACGGTAAGACTACGGACTCTGACTCCGTCTATTGAGGTTCGAATCCTTACCGGGGAACCATAATTCCGGCCTCAGGCCGTCTCCCCAGCGCCATCATACCGAATTTCGAGAAAGCGTTCGCGTGTCGCGAGTTTATCGAGTTCGCCCCGCGCAATCTGGCTCGTCATCGTTTCAATCTCGCGATCGATGCGCGTCAAGCCGTCAACCAACTGCTGTTCGGGCGTCTTG
>JAJTFR010000154.1 GCA_021298455.1 Sphingomonadales bacterium
AGCCAAGGCTGTTTCGCCTTTTGCCATTCGGATATCGAACAGGTGCTCAACCGGCTTGTCCCCGGTGCCATGCTCTACGCCGGCAAGGTGTGACGCCGGATAGCTGTGACGCACCTCAGCCGCGCGTGAACACCCCGCAATAGACCCGCTTGCCGGCATTGCCGGTGGGGTCTGTAAGATAATCATCAGCCTTTTCATGCACGATCAGCGCCGCACCATCGGCATCGAACGGGCTGTTGGTACCTGTCCACTCGACATGGTCGAGCCGCAGTTTCGCCCCAATCCGTCCATTGGCATCGGCGCTGACATTGGGGAGGTCACCCGCATGCGATCCGGCAGGGTTTTGCTTGCCATGCTGGCGCATATCAGGGTTCCAGTGCGGCCCCGCGCTGGTGAAATCCGGTGCTGTGCACTGCCCCACTGAATGTATGTGCATTGCGAAATTGCCGGCACCAGGCGCTGCGGCCGACATTTCCAGCCAGACAACATCGGCCTGAAGCGAAAGCGTGGCGACACCCGCTTCGCTGCCATCAGCACGCATCAGCTTTGCCGTGGCAACTTCCTTGACCGCAGACTGGCTGGCTTCCTGCGAGGTGGTGCAGCCCGCAAGCGCGATTGAGGCAACAAATATAAGGGCAAGGGTTTTACGCATGGCGATCAATCTTCCTTTTTGATGTCAGAACGCGGGACGAGGCCCTTTTGTTGCATCCGCCAGAGTAGCATTTCAATTCGATCCTGACCGAAAAAGGCTTCATTGTCGAATATCAGCGTCGGCACGCCCCAATGCCCACCTGCTTCCAATGCGGCCTGGTTTGCATGGATTTCGCTATCCAGCGCCTCTGCGTCCGACACGGCCTCTGCATCAAGCTCTGCCAGATCGAGCCCCGCGCGCTGCGCTGCGCCTGCCAGATGATCGCCTTCGTGCCAGTTTTCGGCACCGCCCCAGATCAGCCGGCCTGCCTCATGCGCAAAGGCCAGTCCCTTGCCCCGGCGCGCGGCGACCTGCCCAAGCCGGGTCATGCGAAAAATATAGGGCTGCTCTTCCGATATTTGGCGCGTCATCACATTCTGGACGATCGGATCGGGCCGCGGCGGACCAAAGGGAATGCCATGATATTGCGCGACACGGAACATATCGGTGAAAGTGTAGCGCAACCAATTGGGATGGTTCCGCTCAAAAAAATCGGGCTCGCGGATTGCCAACGGATAGACCGGGCGCAGCGCAATATCGACGCCCCATTCCTCCATCATGGACCGATAACGACCAATGGCGAGATAGGAATAGGGTGAGCGGAATGAGAAGAACAGGTCGGCATGTAATGTCATGCCGACCTGATGGACTGGCTTCAGCCTTTCTGCAAGTGGCGACGACCAAGCAGTTCGGCAATCTGCACCGCGTTGAGCGCGGCGCCCTTGCGCAGGTTATCAGAAACGCACCACAGGTTGATGCCATAGTCGACCGTGCTGTCATCGCGCACACGGCTGATGAAGGTTGCATAGTCGCCGACACATTCGATCGGGGTAACATAGCCGCCATCCTCACGCTTATCGACAAGCATCACGCCTGGGGCTTCGCGCAGGATTTCCTGTGCCTCCTCTGCCGACAACTCGTTTTCAAATTCGATGTTGATCGATTCCGAATGGCCGACAAAAACAGGCACGCGTACACAGGTAGCCGTCACCTTGATCTTGGGATCAAGGATCTTCTTGGTTTCCGCAACCATCTTCCACTCTTCCTTGGTCGAACCATCTTCTAGGAAGCTGTCGATATGCGGAATGACGTTGAACGCGATCTGCTTGGTGAATTTGCGCGGCTCGATCTGATCACCCACAAAGATCGCACGGGACTGTTCGAACAGCTCGTCCATCCCCGCCTTGCCCGCGCCCGATGCGGACTGATAGGTCGACACGACGACGCGCTTGATCTTCGCGGCATCATGCAGCGGCTTCAAAGCGACGACCATCTGCGCAGTCGAGCAATTGGGATTAGCGATGATATTCTTGACCTTATAGCCGTCAATCGCGTCAGGATTCACCTCTGGCACGATCAGGGGCACATCGGGGTCCATACGATAGAGCGAGGCGTTATCGATCACCGTGCAGCCGGCAGCCGCGAATTTGGGCGCATAAAGCTTTGATCCATCGGTTCCGATCGCGAACAATGCGATATCCCAGCCCGTGGGATCGAAATGTTCGATATTCTGTACTTTCAGCGTCTTGCCGGTTTCACCGAAATCGATGACATCGCCTGCCGAACGCGAGGATGCGAGGACCGCAAGTTCATCGATCGGAAATTCCCGCTCGGCAAGGATGTTCAGCATTTCGCGCCCGACATTGCCCGTGGCGCCTGCAACTACTACCCGATAACCCATTATTCCATATCCTTGCTTTTTACAGTCCGGTTGAGGAAGTCGAGGATCGACCCCCACAAATGCACGCTCACCTTGGGGCCGGCGACGCGGTGCGTCTGGCCGGGATAGACCATGGTTTCAAAGGGCTGCGCATTGCCCTGCATCGCCGCCATCAACGCGGTCGAATGATCGAAGACGACATTGTCGTCAGCCATGCCGTGGATCAGCAGCAGCGGATCACTGATCTTGTCTGCATGCGGAACAACATTGGCCTTTTCATATGCCTCGGGCACCTTGCGCGGATCGCCCATATAGCGTTCGGTATAATGGGTGTCGTAAAGCTCCCACTTCGTTACCGGTGCGCCCGAAACGCCTGCGGCGAACACGCCCGGGGCCGCCTCCAACAGTTTCAGCGTCATATAGCCGCCATAGGACCAGCCATAGACGGCGATCCGCTGCGGATCGACAAAGGGCTGGGCTTTGAGCCATTCGACGCCGGTCAGTTGGTCGGCAACTTCAACGCCGCCCATGGCGCGGTAGATATGGTCTTCAAACGTCTTGCCGCGATCAGGCGTGCCCCGCCCGTCGACCGAAAAGACGATCCAGCCCTGTTGCGCCAGATATTGCTGCAACGCGCCGCCGCCCCAGCTTTCGGTGACCTGACGCCCTGCTCCGGGCCCGCCATAGACTTGCACAAACACAGGATAACGCTTGCCCGGCTCGATTTTGGGCAGGAGCAGCTTCGTCTTGAGTTCGGTGCCATCGGCCGCCTTGATGCTGCCAAAGACAGGGGCAATATGTGCCGCCAAATAGGGGCCATAAGGATGGCGCGCATCGAGGCGATTTTCCTCAATCCATGACAGGCGCTTGCCGCTGGCGTCGGCCAGATAGACCTGTTCGGGCTGGTTCGGGCTTGATCGGGTGACGATCGCCCGGTTCGCCGCGCGGTTCATCGCGACAGCGTTGAAACTACCCTGCTCTGTCAGCCGTTCAACTGCGCCGCCCTTTAACGGCACGCGGTAGAGATGCTGCTGCGTCGCCGCCTCGGCATTGCCGGTGAAATAGATGCGGCCCGCTGCCTCATCAACGCCGACAACGGCCTTCACTGCCCATGCGCCCTTGGTCAGCTGCGTCCATTTGCCGTTGCGGAAACGATAAATATGGCTGAAGCCATCACGCTCCGACGTCCAGACAAGGCTGCCGTCGGAAAGCACGCGCAGATTGTCATGCAGGTTCAACCAGGTCGGGCTGGTTTCGCTGAACAGCACGCTCGACGCGCCCGTTGCGGCATCAACCTTCAGCACATCGAGCCGCTTCTGGTCGCGGCTCTGGCGCTGCACCAGCAGGCTTTTCGCGTCGGGCATCCAGTCCACCCGCGCCAGATAGATGTCGGCATCTGCACCAAGATCAACCTTTACATGGCGGTCGCCGGCCTTGTGCCAAACAAACAGGTCGACACGGGCATTGTCCGTGCCGGCAAAGGGATAGCGCTGCTCGTAAATGCGGGTGCCCTCGGCCCCGATTGCGGCGCGCGGGGCAACCTTCACGCCGCTTTCATCGACCCGGGCATAGGCAAGCGCAGCGTCATCGGGCGCCCACCAATGGCCGCGGCTGCGGTCCATCTCTTCCTGCGCAACAAATTCGGCAACGCCATAGCTCAGCGTGCCGCCGCCATCGCTCGTCAGCGCCTTTTCCGCACCGTCGGAAAGGCTGCGGACGACAAGATTCTGGTCGCGCACGAAAGAGACATGGCTGCCCTTGGGGCTGACGGTGGCATCAAGCTCACTCGTCGCGGTCTCGGTCAAACGGCGGATATCGCCCTGCAGATCGGCAAGAAACAGGTCGCCATCAACGGGAACAAGGATCGTCTGGCTATCTGGCGCCCAGTCATAAGCGACAATGCCCTTGGTACCGCCAATGCGGGCGCGTTCGCGCTGCATTTTTTCGGCTTCGCTGATCTCTCCGCTGGTGCCAAGCTTGGTCGAATCGACCAGCAT
>JAJTFR010000009.1:0-15950 GCA_021298455.1 Sphingomonadales bacterium
TGCGAGCCAGGAAGGTGGTTTTGCCGCCGGTCGTCCTTATCGCAAGTCCGCCAAGATCGTGGGCGACGTGATGGGCAATTATCACCCGCACGGCGATTCCGCCATTTATGATGCGCTGGCTCGCATGACCCAGGATTGGTCGATGCGCGTCCCGCTAATCGACGGTCAGGGCAATTTCGGTTCAATGGATCCCGACCCGCCGGCGTCGATGCGTTATACCGAAGCTCGCCTTAAAAAGGTGGCCAATGCATTGCTCGACGATCTGGACAAAGATACCGTCGATTTCCAGCCGAACTATGATGCCAGCCGCGAGGAACCTTCGGTTCTCCCTGCTCGCTTCCCCAATTTGCTGGTCAATGGCGCCGGCGGTATCGCGGTCGGCATGGCGACGAACATACCGCCGCACAATTTGGGCGAAGTGATCCGAGCTTGCCTTGCCTATATCGACAATCCGGCGATCACCATTGACGAACTGATCGAGATCATTCCGGCACCTGATTTCCCTACTGGCCCGCTGATCCTCGGCCAAGGCGGCGCGCGCAATGCGTATCGCGAAGGGCGCGGCTCGATCGTGATGCGTGCCCGCCATGAAATCGAAGAAGGCAAAGGCGACCGCCGCTCGATTGTCTTGACCGCAATTCCTTATCAGGTGGGTAAATCCGGGCTGGTTGAAAAGCTCGCTGAAGCAGCAAAGGACAAGCGGATCGAGGGCGTCTCCGACATCCGTGATGAATCCAGCCGCAAGGGTGTGCGCGTCGTCATCGAACTGAAAAAAGATGCCACGCCTGAAGTCGTGCTGAACCAGATTTGGCGGCACAGCCCTGCGCAATCCAATTTCCCGGCCAACATGCTCGCCATCCGTGGCGGGCGGCCAGAGGTATTGACGTTGCGCGACATTATCGACGCATTCATCAAATTCCGTGAAGAAGTGATCACCCGCCGCACCAAGTTCGAGTTGAACAAGGCGCGCGACCGGGCGCACATCCTGCTCGGGCTTGTCGTTGCCGTTACCAACCTGGACGAAGTAGTTCGGATCATCCGTGGTGCCGCAAACCCCGCAGATGCGCGCGCATCGCTGCTTGCGCGACAATGGCCGATAGCTGAAATCGCACCCTATATCCGGCTTGTCGAGGCAATCGAGACCGAGGTGGAGGGTGACAGCTATCAGCTTTCCGAAACGCAGGTTCGTGCAATCCTTGATCTGCGACTGCACCGCCTGACCGCGCTTGGCCGGGATGAAATTGGCGGCGAACTCAAGGAACTGGCGTCCGAGATTGCCGAATATCTTGCGATTCTGGGCGACCGGGTGAAGCTTTACGCAGTAATGCGCGAAGAGTTGGAAGCGATCGACCGTGAATTTTCGACCCCGCGCCTGTGCGAAATCGCCCCCAGTTGGGATGGCATTGACGATGAAGACCTCATGGAACGTGAGGATATGGTCGTTACCGTTACCCATGGCGGCTATATTAAGCGCACCGCACTCGCGACTTTCCGTGCGCAAAATCGCGGTGGCAAGGGCCGTGCCGGCATGGCAACCAAAGAAGAGGATGCCGTCACCGAACTGTTCGTGACCAGCACGCACACACCGGTGCTCTTCTTCTCTAATATCGGAAAGGTCTATCGCCTGAAGGTATGGCGCCTGCCTGAAGGCGGTCCGTCAACTCGCGGTCGGCCGATGGTCAACCTTTTGCCTCTGGCCGAGGGTGAAACAATATCGAACGTTCTTACCCTGCCTGAAGATGAAGCCGAATGGGCTGGGCTTAGCGTGGTGTTTGCGACCGCGAAGGGCTATGCCCGCCGCAACAGCATGGATGCCTTTGCAAACGTGCCCAGCAACGGCAAGATTGCAATGAAGTTCGAGGGCGAAGATGCCGATGACCGTTTGATCGGCGTCGAACTGTTGACGCCCGATGACGACGTTCTGCTTGCCAGCCGCGCGGGCAAGGCAATCCGATTTGCCGCAGACGATATCCGCGAATTCCAGAGCCGCGCCTCCACCGGCGTGCGCGCAATGAAACTGGCGGCGGGCGATGAGGTGATATCGCTCTCGATCCTGCGTCGTGTTGGCACCACGCCGGAAGAGCGGGAAGAATATCTGCGCTTTGCCCCGTGGAAGCCGGAGAAGGAGGGCGATCCCACTCTCTCACCCGAAAGGCTTGCCGAAATGGCGGAGCGCGAGCAATTCATTCTCACTGTTTGCGCCAATGGCTATGGCAAGCTGAGTTCGGCCTATGGCTATCGTCGCACAGGTCGCGGTGGTCAGGGCATAACCAACATCGACAATATCGAACGTAACGGCCTCGTCGTCGCCAGCTTCCCGGCAACCAAGGGCGATCAGTTGATGCTTGTCACCGATCAGGCCAAGCTGATCCGCATGCCGCTAGAAAGCCTGCGCGTGCTTGGTCGCGGAACTGCGGGCGTGCGCCTGTTCAATGTCGACGATAATGAACATGTGGTCGGGGCGGCAAAGATCGAAGAGAGTGATGAGGCCGATGGCGTCGATACTGAAGACAGCGGCGTCGCAACAGGTGATGCTCCACCGATAGCTGAATAGGCCTAGGCCGGTCCAATACAGCAAAACGCTCTCCTCACGGAGAGAGGCGAGTTGGGCATCGCAGGGAGCGACGTGACCATCTCCCGGGGGCGTTCGCTCAGGGGAGGCAGCGGTTAGGCGTCACTATAATGGCCCCGCTTGACCATTGTCGTGACCACTCCGGTCGCCAGCATCAACACGCCGCCATAATAAAGATACCAGATCGCAAGGCTGACCCAGCCAGCCTCTGCTAGCGGACCCATGCGGGCAAATATTAGAAGGTCCGAAATCACGAAAGCGACCGCACCGATGCCGACGCGATAACGCGGGAAATTGCTGTTCCACGCCATTGACGCCATGGCGGCGACGAACAGCGTATAGACCGCAGCCTGCATACCCCACATATGATCTATCGGCAGGAAAAAGGCGACCAGTGGCGCGACCAGTAACAGCGCGATCGCGAGCAGTTTCTGACTGAGCACCGGATGAACTCGCCAATGCCGAAGGAAAAGTGCGATGGCAACAACATGTCCGATGGCAAAGGAAATCGCCCCCCAGACCATATCGAGTTCGAGCAGCCCGTCACCCAATGCCCAGAACGCCATTACCGCCGCCAGCAAAACAAACTCGCCGCTATGATGTTTGCGCAGGGCATAACCGGTCAGCAAACCGACGCCCGCCATTTTCCAGATGATCGCCGCATATTCCGGCAGGGCAAGCTGCCATGAAAATGGGTAGCTCAATCCGAACAATAGGCTGGCAAACAGCCAGGGGCGTTTATGAGCGAGATCTTTGGTCATTTGGCATTTCATCGCCGAGGCAACCCGCCAAGACAAGCGGAATCCATTCCGCCATGGAATCAGCGGTTAATCCCGGTCCGGCTCGTACGCCGATATCGCCGTGCAACCAGGTAGCGATACAGGCTGCATCGAACGCAGATGCACCTTGCGCCAACAGGCCGCATATCATGCCAGCGAGCACATCGCCCGATCCCGCGGTTGCAAGCCATGGTGCGCTATGCTGGTTGATGGCAAAGCGCCCGTCAGCCGCTGCAACAATTGTGTGCGCACCCTTTAACAGGACAACCGCCCCTGCCCGTGCGGCAGCATCTCGTGCGGCCTTCACCCGATCGGCAAGGTCGATGTCGGGAAACAAGCGCGCAAACTCGCCCTCATGCGGGGTCAGCACTGCAGAACCATGGAGCATGGCGAAAAGCATTTCGGGCTTTGCCGCAAACACCGTTAGCGCATCAGCATCCAACACAATGGCAATGCGGCGGAGCAGCAATGTGGCAACATCTTCGGCCACATCGTCTCGAACCCCTGCCCCAGGCCCTATGGCGACTGCCCGAACCCGGTCGTCAATTGCGTTAAAGCCTTCATCCCTTTCGCGCAGCATGATCGCAGTGACCTGTGCGGCATGCTCGTGCAAGGCATCACGGCTTCCGACGATCGTTACAAGGCCAGCGCCGACTGCCAGCGCTGCCTGCGCCACAAGTCGCGACGCGCCAGTGCGCAATACCGGGCCGCTGATCACCATCGCGCTGCCACGGGCATATTTGTGCATGCCGCGCGTCGGTGGATGCAGATGGGGCCGTTCGATCACGCCTTCAACTGAAAGGTTGCAACTGAAACTCATGGCCTGATCATGCGCCTTTTGCCTGTGCAGCCGCAAGCCTATTTGCTAGGCGCATCGCATTATGAAGCATGACGTCCATATCATCGGAGGCGGCCTTGCGGGCAGCGAGGCGGCCTGGCAATTGGCGAAGCGGGGATTTCGCGTGCATCTGTCGGAAATGCGCGGATCGGGCGATATGTCCCCCGCGCACCAGACAGATGGGCTGGCCGAACTCGTTTGTTCAAACAGTTTCCGATCGGACGATGCAGATAACAACGCCGTGGGTCTGCTGCATCAGGAAATGCGGACGCTCGATTCCATCGTGATGCGCGCAGCCGAAGTGGCGAAGGTGCCTGCCGGTTCAGCGCTGGCGGTTGATCGCGATGTTTTTTCTGCCGAAGTCACACGGCTCCTGTCTGAACTCCCAAATCTTGAAATCGTTCGCGAACGGGTCGACTCATTGCCCGCCGAAGGGCTTACCATTGTTGCGACCGGCCCGCTAACCGCAGAGGCCCTGGCGCAGAGCGTGCTGGCTGCGACCGGTCAGGAAAGTCTGGCCTTTTTCGACGCGATCGCACCGATCGTCTATCATGACAGTATCGATATGGAAGTCGCCTGGTACGCCAGCCGTTGGGACAAGGGCGATGGCAAGGATTACATCAATTGCCCGATGGACAAGGAGCAATATCTTGCCTTCCATAAGGGGTTGATCGACGCCCCAAAGGCGGATTTCAAGGAATGGGAGAAGGACACGCCCTATTTTGAGGGCTGCATGCCCATTGAAGTCATGGCTGAGCGTGGGGTTGAAACCTTGCGGTTCGGGCCAATGAAACCGGTAGGTCTGGATAATCCCAAGACAGGGCGCTGGCCCTACGCCGTGGTGCAATTGCGGCAGGATAACAAACAGGGCTCAATCTGGAACATGGTCGGGTTCCAAACAAAGATGAAACATGCCGCGCAAGTTGAACTGTTCCGCACCATTCCTGGCCTTGAGCAGGCCGAGTTTGCTCGCCTTGGCGGATTGCATCGCAATACGTTCATCCGCTCACCGATCCTTCTCGACCGTCAGCTGCGATTGAAGTCCGCCTCGCACATCCGTTTTGCAGGGCAGATTACCGGCTGCGAAGGCTATATTGAAAGCGCTGCTGTCGGATTGATGGCAGGCATGATGGCAGCACATGAACTCGCTGGTCGTGAATTCACAGCACCACCGACAACCACGGCTTTTGGCGCTTTACTGGGGCATATCACCGGCGACGCGGAGGCCGACAGCTACCAGCCGATGAACATCAATTTCGGTCTGTTTCCGGCGCCCGAGGGCAAGGTTCACAAGAAAGAGCGCAAGGCCGCCCTCACCTCGCGCGCACGTGCAGATCTTGCTCGCTGGATAAGCGATCAGGGGATCAGCAGCGACATGCCGGCTTTGCAACCCGCTTAGGCCGGGTGTTCAGAAATTCTTTCCGGTTCAGGATTTTGTCGCCATTACCATCGGCTTTTGCGAAGCGTTCGCCGGTTGCCGCGGCCCATTCTTCGAACGACAGAAGATTATTGCCGTCGCGGTCCAGCTTTTTGAAGTCCTTCGTCCGGCTCGACATCATTTCGATCCGGGAGACAAGATCGTCTCGGTTTCGGTCATAACGGTTGAAGCGCAATTCCTCCCGGCTCAATTTCGCCGCCGCTGGTGGAACGGGCGGCGGGGCTCCGAAAGCGGGCGCGTCCTCCGTTGGAGTGGGTAACTCAAGCGCCGCTGGCAGTTCAGGTGGTGCCTGAGGAATGATCGGCTCGGGCGCGGCCCAGCTTTGCCAGCCCCAATAGCCGATCGACGATGCGACAAGGGCAAGCCCCGCGCCAGCCATAAACTTTCTCACGGCCTAACATCCCGGCACCACCCTAGGTTGAACGCATATAGTGCGAAAAACTAGAAGCCCGTCAAGGCGTGCCAGAAAAAACGCACCATCGACAGGCGCGATGGTGATTGTTCGACAAGGCTGGCCCGAGCGAGAAGCGCAAACGCCCTGCCGCTTCGTGGCAGTGCAGGGATTTGGCTGCCTGCTACCGCACCAGACCAGGCCTGTCCGGCCAAACGCAAATTCTCTGCCTCGCCGGCGCGCCCTGCGAAATGAACAAAGACAGCATCACCGCGACCTTGCCTGTGACGCTCCAAAACTTTGGTATCGACCTGGTCCGGGTCAGCAACCTCTTCCCATGCATCAACAAGCAATTCCGCTGCCTGTGCGACCAAAGGCGCACCAGTAACCTCGAGCATGCTGATTTCTGCCAGCAACGGCTCGCCCTTGGGGCGTTGATCAGCTGGCTTGTTCAATGCTTCACGCCACCAGGCCAGCTTCATTCGCGTCAGTAACGGTTCACGGCCTGCGATAACGACCGACTGCATCCTTGCATCGAACAAAAGCAAAAACCGCAATTCGTTACGCCAAGAGATAGGCGCATGGCGCAAAGCAAGCAATTGCGGGGGTGTGAGTGCAGGGTCGCCAATAGTCATGTCGTGCCGGCAAAGCCCTGAATTCCAGCTGGATGCAAGCGAAAGCATATATTTACCATAGAGATTATCCGCAATTTACCATCCGTCGATTATTGCCCCCACTGTAACGTTGCATTTCCAGCCAGGGGCCGGCGGATGAAATTGCATAAACGGCCGGTAAAACGGCCAGGACCATTTGCGCGTTTGCGCAACTGCCAAGCAGGCAATGCCAGCCTGATCATTGCCGCGTCGGTCGTACCGCTTATCGGCATGATCGGTGGCGGATTTGACATGGGACGCATGTATGCAAGCAAAACGCGGCTGCAACATGCCTGCGATGCGGCAGTGCTGGCGGGCCGAAAGGCAATGGTGGGCAATAATTTTACCGCAGCGAATAAATCCACTGCTGAACGCTTCTTCAAATTCAATTTTCCAAACGGAAAATATGGAACGAGCTTTCCGGTCCAGAAAGCTTCCGGCGCCATTCCCGGAATCGCCTTTGACGCCGATAACGGCCGATTAGCGGCCAAGGCGCAGGCAATTGTACCAATGACGTTGATGTCGATGTTCAGTTCGTCCGAACGGTTGATCAGCGCCGAGTGCAAGGCAGAACTCAATCTGCCCAATTCCGATATCATGTTCGTTCTGGACACCACCGGTTCGATGCTCGGCACGAATCCCGGCGACAGTGCCACCCGGATCGAAAGCTTGCGGACGGCCGTTGGCGCCTTTCATTCGGCGATCACCAATGCCAATGCTGCAGGTGCACGCATTCGCTACGGCTTTGTTCCCTACTCCTCCAACGTCAACGTCGGCTATCTGCTGAAACCAGAATGGATGGTCGACAACTGGACATACCAATCGCGCGTTGCCGACGGCATCGAAACCGAAAACAATGCAGCAGCGACAGGCACCTACAGCTATAATGATGGCTGGACGCCCGTTTCCGGCAATTGGGCCGATATTGCGCCAGTCCAACTGCCGGCAGGTTCCTGTACCGAGCCAGCAGATACCGTTGAATGGGGCGGCAGCGTAGTTGAAACACGCACCGAGGCCTATGCAGGCCCACCATCCGGCACCAAGACGATCGAAGTGCGGCAATGGACAGCAAATGGCATCGACTATTGGCTTGATCCTCAGACCCAGTCTCTCGAATCAAGCGTCGTTACAACGGGCTGCACCCTCCGCGGCCGCCGGTATAACAATTATGTCGAGCAGTATAACTTCAATACGATACCCAGAGAAACGGCGGCTTCGAGCGCGAATGTCTTTTACTGGCTCTACCGTCCCGTTACCTACAATGTCGCTGCCCTGCGTGGTTTGACGTCAGGTGGTTCCATCGAAGCGCAAGTAGGGAGCGACCACAGCATGCGCACCATCGCATGGCAGGGTTGCATCGAAGAACGACAAACCGTTCGCGCCGATGATTATGATCCGATACCCGCTGGCGCCTATGATATGGACATTGATCTGGTACCCGACCCCGGTATCCCAGCAACGCAATGGGCCCCTGCCCTGCCGCATCTTGTGTTTACCCGGACAGATCTGACCAATGCTGACAGTTGGGATGTGAACCCCGTTCGGTCAAAGTATAATTTCTCAAATCTCGGCGATTCAGGCTGGGCATCTTGCCCTAGCCGCGCGCGAAAGCTGGCAGAAATCGATGCTTCGATGCTGACTGCCTATATGAACTCGCTGCAGGCATCTGGTCCGACATATCATGATATCGGGATGATCTGGGGCGCTCGGCTGTTGTCGCCCAACGGATTGTTCGCCAACGAGAATAGCAATGCGCCCAATGGCAACGCAATCGCGCGGCACTTGATCTTCATGACCGACGGTGAAACCGATACGCAGCCCTTTGCCTATGATGCCTATGGTCTGCCATCGCTCGATCGCCGCCGCGTCATGAACCCCACTGACAAGCCCACAAAGGATGATCAGGATGAACTGGTCGCAATGCGAACAGAGGCCATCTGTCGGTCGATCAAGGCAAAGGGTATTACGATCTGGGTGATCGCTTTCGGTACCGACCTTACCTCAATGCTCAGCGACTGTGCCAGCGAAGGCAAGGCCTTCCAGGCAAATAACGCCGCCCAGCTCAACGGTGCATTTGATGAAATCGCAGCCGGCATTTCGCATCTGAGGCTGACCCGATGACTCATGCTAAATCCGCAATAACCGCGTTAAAAAGCGACAGCGAAGGCGCAACCATCGTCGAGTTCGCCTTTGTCGCGCCTGTCCTGATCCTGCTGGTGATGGGCACGTTGGACATTGGCCATTCGATTTACACGCGATCAGTGCTTGAAGGCGAAATCCAGAAAGCGGCCCGCGCCTCGACCATGGAGACTGCTTCAATGGTGGCGCAACAGGCACAGATCGATGCCGATGTTGCAGCCATTGTCCGCAAGATTGCGGGCGTAGACGCGCAACTGCAATTCGAGCGCAAGGCCTATGGCACCTATAAATCGGCGCGGCGCAAAGCCGAAGAATATGTCGACACCAACAACAATGGCGAATGCGATGCTGGCGAAAGCTTTGAAGACAGCAATGGCGACGGCATTTGGAGCGACGACGCCGGAATAACTGGCCAGGGCAACGCCCGCGACGTTCAGCAATATACGGTCACGGTTCGCTATGATCGCAAATTTCCGACAAGTGCGCTGCTGGGATGGAGCGAGGGTGAAACCCTTATTGTCCGGTCAGTGTTGCGCAACCAGCCTTTTAACGATGCAGCACCACCGGCGGTTGGCACATGCGATTGAACGGGAATAACATGTTGCAGCGCACCTTGGCCTTTATCGGAAAGCAGCGGATGCAGTGGAAAGCCCTCCGCCGCTGCCAAGCTGGCATTTCACTGACCGAATTTGCACTCGCTCTGCCTATTCTGATGGTGTTGGGCACAACCGGCCTGGAACTGGGCAATTACATAACCACCATGCGCAAGGTCAGCGACCTGACGGCGATGATGTCGGACAATGCCTCGCGTATGGGCGGTCAGTCTATTCTCGGCGCCAGGCCTATAACCGAAACTGAAATCAACGACCTGCTGGATGGCGCGGTATTGCAGGGTGGCCCGCTCGATATCCAAAGACATGGCCGGATCATCATATCCAGCATCGAGCTGAATGCCGACGGGGGCCAATGGATCCATTGGCAACGTTGCAAGGGTGATTTTGATTATACGTCACGAATAGGCTCCGCAGGTGACGGCGCAACCGGAACCGATTACGATTCCTTTGGCGAGGGCGAAGGCGTCGCAGCCTCGAACCAGAATGCGATCATGATGGTCGAATTTGCATTTGATTACAAAATGCTGGTTCCTGTCGTTGACCTTGATCTTGGTCCAATAACCGAGAGCGTTGCGTTCAATATCCGCGATAAACGAGACCTGAGCCAGGTTTACAACCCGGACTCGGCCACCATTGCCAGTTGTAGCTGAGGGGCTGTCCAAACAATATTGACGAGGCTGTAACGATCCGCGTTAGACAATTGTTTAGACCCTCAATGCTATACCTCGCACCCTGACTTTAGCGTTCGACAAGGATGGGGCATGCCTTCAAAACATATATCCGCGAAGAAGCGAGGGTTTCTCGCGTCGTTGTGCGCAGACCAATCGGGCAATACGATTGCGATGACCGCTGCGGCTACGTTTGTATTGATGGGTATTGTCGGAAGCGCGGTCGATATGTCGCGTTCCTACGCGGTCAAATCGCGGCTCCAGTCTGCTTGCGACGCCGGCGTGTTGGCCGGGTTGAAAGTGGTCGATGGTAACTGGACCGAGGACACCGACCAAAAGGCGAGCGCTGCCGCCGAACAAATGTTCAACGCCAATTTCAAGAGTGATGCCTGGGGCGCCAAAAATGTAACCGGAAGCTTCACCCCCGAAAGCAAAACGGCAACAGCCGATGTCCCGATGACAATCATGCAATTGTTCGGTCGGGAAAAGTCCGTGATCAGCGTCGAATGCTCGGGCGAACTACAATTACCCAATGCCGACGTCATGTTCGTCCTAGATACAACGGGATCGATGGACTCTGTCATTCCCGGAGATCCAAGCAACACGCTCAAAATCGATGGCCTGAGGGTCGGGGTCAACTGCTTTTACGAGATCCTCGCGCGTCAGGACAACCCGGCGGTGACGAACGCCCAGTGCGACTATGACGCCGGTGAGGAACCGTGGAACAGCGAAATCGATGAAAGCATCCAGCTTCGCTTTGGTTTTGTGCCTTATTCGCAGATGGTCAATGTCGGTCGGCTTTTACGCCCGGAAATGATGGTGGACGTTGCCAATTATCAAACGCGCGTTCCCAATCTTACCACCCAGCAAACCTGGACGAATGGCACGGCAACGCCGGTTAGCTGGAACAATGATTGGACGCCTGCCGGCATTCCATCGAGTTATTACACCCGCCAAAGCTCGACCGGCTTTACTGACCAGACCACCAATGCAGCGACTGAACAGGGTACATTGGCGCCACGCCTCACGTCCGTTACCAGTAATGCACAATGTAACAGCCAGAACAATCTTTCCGGCAGCGGTTCGCAATTGGTGGCGCTCAGCCTTTCCGGTGGATCGCTGACGACGTCCGGCGGCACAAGCTGGACGCCGGCTGCCCCGGTGCATCCCCAAGGCCAGCAAAGCGCCATTTCCACGCAATCACAGACGATTACCGTTACGCAATGGCGCTATATTTGGGAAACGCGTTCAAGCGTGACCGGATGCTTCCTGGAACGGCGTAACCACAGCTCCACCTATTTGAGATCGCAAAGCGGGTCTTCAACCCGACCCGTGATCTGGACAGAGCGGCAAGTTGTGTCCAGTTGGACCTATCGTCAAAACCCCGTTGATGTCAGCACCCTGAAAAATGCAAATGGGGGGTTCAATGCCGACATCACCTTGCCGTTGAACGAAACGACCATCAACAATGTTCGTCTGTCAGGCCAGTCCGGCACCACCAGTATCAGGGTGATCGCGCCGCGCACGATCACATGGCATGGTTGTATCGAGGAACGTCAGACCGTCCGCGTGCCCAATGGCACAACACCTGCGGATCATTGGAGCCCGGTTCCGGAAGATGCGCTTGATATGCGCTATGATATCGCATTCAACCAAAATAATGACGCGACGCGTTGGCGCTTTGCCCTTCGCGATCTGGTTTGGGGCCGCACGTCCGGGGGCAGCAGGACAACTGCATCGGTTGTCGGCAATGCCTCGATGGCCACCAATTTCAGCTGGGCTTGCCCGGTTCCAGCGCGCAAGCTTGATAAATACACTTCGGAAGACCTGAATGGCGACAATGTTTCCGACGGTGCAAAAAGCTTCGCCGATTATGTCGCCACGCTCGATCCGGGCGGGAATACCTATCACGATATCGGCCTGCTATGGGGTGCGCGCCTGCTTTCACCCAACGGGGTGTTTGGAAGCCAAAATAAAGTCGCACCCAATGGCGGCCCGATTAACCGCCACATTGTGTTTATGACCGACGGTGAAACGGTCAACAGCGCGACAAACTACACGTCCTATGGGCTTGACTGGTATGATCGCCGGCAAACCGATCCAGGGTCGGCCCCGCTGAACTCGCTGCTTCAGGCTAACAACGACGCCCGCAGCAATGCGCTGTGTACCGCGATCAAGAATGAAAATATCGAACTCTGGGTGATCTATTATGGTTACGCGGACAATGCCACCTATGCCAGGCTGAAGAACTGTGCGACCGACGATAAGCATTTCGTCGAAGCGCAAAGCACCAGCAATCTGGTAAAGGCGTTCAAGGAAATCGCCAAATCCATCGCGGATCTGCAGTTGACATCGTGATGGCTGCAACTGCCTCGAAACCCGCGCACACACTTGCCTTGTTAAAGGATGAACTCGGCGCGACCATCTCTGAATTTGCGGTGGTCGCCCCCGTGTTCCTTTTGATGATGATGGGTACGTTTGACGCCGCCCATACAATGTATGTCCGCGCTGTCATGCAAGGCGCAGTATATAAGGCGGCGCGCGAGACTGCGTTGAAAGCGGGTCAAAAGGAATTGCAGCAAATTACGATCGACAATGAGCTGAAAGACCAGATCCGCCTGCTCGTCCCCAAAGGTGCGACAATCAATGATCCTGTCCGTTCCAGCTACAAAAATTTTGCTGATGCGGCCAAATCGGAAGGCGAACCGGTCAACGATACCGTAACTGCGAATGGCATTTGCGATCCGGGCGAAAGGTTCGAAGATCGCAACGGCAATGGCCAATATGATGCAGAAAATACCGGCCAGGGTGGTGCGCGTGATATTGTCCGCTATTCGATCACGGTCAGCTACAAAAGCTTCTTCCCGATGCCCGCTGGCCTTGGGGAGCGGGAATTGACTGCAACCTCGGTGATCGCAAACCAGCCATTTAGCGATCAGAAAACCCGTCCCGAACTCGACTGTCCAGACGATTAAGCGGTGCAATCATGACCTTTAAAGATAATAAATCAGGCCTCGTGCCGTTCGCGCAAAATCTAGCCAGCGACCGAAGCGGACTTGCGCTCACCGAATTCGCCTTTTCTCTCCCCATCATGCTCAGCCTGATGGTGGGTGGAGCCGAACTCAGCAACTATGCCGTGGTGCAAAGCACAATTTCACAGCTTGCTGTTCAGGTCGCCGACAATGCCACGCGCATCGGCACCAAGGATCCATCTCAAATTTATTATGTCGCCGAATCTCAGATAAACGACATATTGGACGGTGCTGCATTGCACGCCGGCAACCTCGACATCTATGGCACCCACAAAGAAGGCAATACCACCGTCGGTAATGGGATGATTGTCATTTCAAATGTCTCTGAAATGCTTGAAAAGACAAATGATGGCAAATCGCAATATGAAATAACCTGGCAGCGATGCCGCGGCGCTGCGGACTATGAACCGCAATATGGAAAGTTCGGCGAAGCCAGTGGCACCGAAATGCTTGAAGGCATGGGGCCTAACGGACAAAAGGCAACACCGCCTGACCGCAACACCGATATGCTATTTGTCGAAATCCATTATCGCTACCAGCCGATCTTTTTCACGCCCAACGCGATCCGCAGCTATTCGGATATCCGCATGTCCGCCTCAATGCTGGTTCGCGACAACCGCAGTTCCGACCTGCCCTCAGCCAATGCAACAGCATATGCATGCGCCTGAATCGCGGCCAGTTTAACGGCCCAGGAGTTTCCTTACACCCGCGGCAATTTTGTCCGGATTGACCAAAGTCGCCCGTTCCAGATTGGCTGCATAAGGCATAGGGACATCTTCGTTAGTGATGCGCACAACCGGTGCATCCAGATCATCGAAGCCATGTTCCATACAGATCGCCGCTATCTCGCTCCCGATCGAACAAGCGGGCCAACCCTCTTCTGCAACAACGAGCCGGTGTGTTTTGGCAAGGCTCGCCAAGACGGTCTCACTATCAAGCGGGCGTATCGTCCGCAGATCGATGACTTCTGCATCAATCCCCTCGGCTGACAATTTTTCAGCAGCATCCAACGCCATGCCTACACCGATCGAATAAGACACGATCGTCACATCACGGCCTTCGCGCACAATGCGCGCCTTGCCGATAGGCAGGACATAATCGTCAACTGCAGGCACCTCGAAGCTGCGGCCGTAAAGCAATTCATTTTCGAGGAATACCACCGGATCCTCGCAGCGAATGGCCGCCTTGAGCAGTCCCTTGGCATCAGCTGCATCATAGGGCGCAATCACGATCAGGCCCGGAACATGCGCATACCAGGGCGCATAATTCTGACTATGCTGGGCACCAACACGCGCAGCCGCGCCATTGGGGCCACGAAACACGATCGGACAGCGCATCTGACCGCCAGACATATAGTTTGTCTTTGCGGCAGAATTGATAATGTGGTCGGCCAATACCGGCAAAGCCATATTCGGTAATCGGCGTGTCGATCACCCGGCGCGGTCCGAATTCGTCCAGCAAGCCTTGGGTCACCTTATAAGCGCCCTGATATTCGGCAACTTCCTCGCCCATTACAAAGATGCGATCGTCACTCCGCATTTCCTCGGCCATGGCGTCGCGCAATGCTTCACGCACAGTCAGCGTAGCCATTGCTGTGTCTGCGGAGACCGCTGGTTCGACCTTCACCGGGGCCGGCGTTTCTGCCTTCAATGCCGGTTTAGGCGCATCAACGGCTTTTTTCGACGCGGCGACAATCGGGTCGGCCGTCGTCTTCGGGGCAGCGGCTTTTTCATCTCCCTCTTCCGAAATCAATGCGATCACCGTGCCGACTTTCACCCCGTCGCTGCCTTCAGCGACCAAGATCTGGGAGACGATGCCTTCGTCCACCGCTTCGAATTCCATTGTGGCCTTATCAGTTTCAATTTCAGCCAGAATATCGCCTGACGACACGCTGTCGCCTTCCTTCACGAGCCAACGGGCAAGCGTACCCTCTTCCATCGTTGGCGAAAGCGCCGGCATTTTGAGCTCGATCGCCATCAGTAATTCTCCACCAAAACGTCAGTATATAGTTCGGACAGATCCGGTTCTGGCGCCTGTTCGGCAAATTCAGCGGACGCATTGACGATGGCGCGTATTTCCTTTTCTATTGCCTTCAGACTATCTTCGGCAACGCCCATCGCCAGCAATTCATCTTTGCAGCCATCGATGGGATCGGATTTCTCTCGCACAGCCTGAACCTCGTCGCGGCTGCGATACTTTGCGGGATCCGACATGGAGTGACCGCGATAGCGATAGGTTTTCATTTCGAGCAGGATCGGCCCTTTGCCGCTCCGGACCCAATCAAGCGCCACCTCTGCAGCTCCACGCACGGCCAGAACGTCCATGCCGTCAACCTGCAGCCCCGGGATACGGAAGGATTCGCCACGACGATATAGTTGATCCTCGGCAGAGGCGCGATTGACGCTCGTCCCCATGGCGTACTGGTTGTTTTCGATCACGAAGATGATCGGCAGCTTCCACAGCTCGGCCATGTTGAAGCTTTCATACACCTGCCCCTGATTTGCGGCGCCATCGCCGAAATAGGCAAGGCACACGCCGCCATCATTGTTATATTTATGTGCAAAGGCGAGACCCGCGCCCAGCGAGACTTGGGCACCCACAATACCATGGCCGCCATAGAATTTATGCTCGGTCGAGAACATGTGCATCGAACCGCCCTTACCGCGTGAAATCCCCGCAGCGCGACCGGTCAATTCGGCCATGATGATGTTGGGATCAATACCATAAGCAAGCATATGGCCATGGTCGCGATATCCTGTAATCACGCTATCCTTGCCCGGTGTCAGCGCGGATTGAAGGCCGATAGCGACGGCTTCCTGACCGATA
>JAJTFR010000009.1:16085-18567 GCA_021298455.1 Sphingomonadales bacterium
TTGAAACGCTCGGGCGCTTGCGGCCGTTCGCGATTGGCAATTGCATCGCCGGAAATCGATGCCGCCTTGCCTTTTGCTGTTTTGGGCGCTGGGGTCTTTGCCAAGGGAGTCGTCCTCTCACGGGAATCTTGATTGACGTTAGGGCAAGCGCCTAGTCAATCACTGTAGCGCTGTGAAGAACTTTCGATCAAAGTAACCCACTTGCATAGCTATGCCTGAGGGCAGCTATTTTTCGTTATTCAGCGGAATGACGATTTCATCGGGGGCAACAACGTTGAGTTCTTTGCGCATCAACTCGCCCGCAAGGTCCGGATCGACATTGTCACGGTCAAGCAGCCGTTGCCGGTTGCGCAACGCATCCCGCTCTTTTTCAAGCGCTGCCAGTTCCTTGCTGCGCTCGTTGATTGCGCTTTTATAGTCGGCCCAGGCCAGAATGCCGGTAGGTCCAAGCAATGCATAAGCAGCAATAAGCAACAGCGCCACCAGCGCAGATACAGTGACCAGTTTCGCCCGAAATTCATCGGGATTCGTCTTTCGCCGGGGCCGTGCCATGATTTTTCATACCATGACAGCAGTGCCTTGCGCAATCACCGGAAAATGGATCGGCCGGCGTAAATCGCGCTGGAGCCAAGTTCCTCTTCGATGCGGATCAACTGATTATATTTCGCCAACCGGTCCGAACGTGCGAGGCTTCCCGTCTTGATCTGTCCGCAATTGGTCGCGACTGCCAGGTCAGCAATCGTCGAATCCTCAGTCTCGCCCGAACGATGCGACATTACTGCCGTGTAACCCGCGCGGTGCGCCATAGACACAGCGGCCAGCGTTTCGGACAATGTGCCAATCTGGTTGACCTTTACCAAAAGCGAGTTGGCCAGTCCTTTTTCGATGCCCATTGCAAGCCGCTTCGGGTTGGTAACAAACAGATCGTCGCCCACCAGTTGGACCTTGCCACCGATCATGTCAGTAACGGCCTTCCAGCCTTCGAAATCATCTTCGGCCATACCGTCTTCGATCGATTTGATGGGATAATCTGCGCATAGATCGGCGAGATATTGCGCCATCATCTGCGGATCAAGCGACAGGCCTTCGCCCGAAATTTCATATTTTCCATCACGGAAAAACTCGGTTGCGGCGCAATCGAGCGCCAACACGACATCTTCACCAGCCTTGAAACCCGCTTTATCAATCGACGACATTATGAAATCGAGTGCGGCACGGGTGGAGGAAAGATTGGGAGCAAACCCGCCTTCATCGCCAACCGCAGTTGCCAAGCCCTTTTCATGCAGGCCCTTTTTCAGTGTGTGGAAAATTTCCGCACCCCAGCGCACCGCCTCGGAAAGACTGTCAGCGCCTACCGGCATGATCATGAATTCCTGGAAATCAATCGGGTTGTCAGCATGTTCGCCGCCATTGATGATATTCATCATCGGCACCGGCAGAACCTTTGCGCTGACCCCGCCGACATAGCGATAGAGCGGCAGGCCACGGGCATCTGCCGCGGCCTTCGCAACCGCCAGACTGACGCCGAGGATGGCATTGGCGCCAAGGCGTGACTTGTTCTCAGTGCCATCAAGCGCGATCATCGCCGCGTCGATATCTTCCTGATCCTCCGCTTCATATTCGGTCAGCAGCGGGTCAATTTCATTCAGAACCGCCTCGACCGCCTGCTGCACGCCCTTGCCAAGATAACGCCCCTTGTCGCCATCGCGCTTTTCGACGGCTTCATGCGCACCTGTCGATGCGCCGGAAGGGACTGCAGCGCGGCCAAGACTGCCGTCTTCAAGAAGCACATCCACCTCAACAGTGGGATTGCCGCGGCTGTCCAGAATTTCGCGGGCGTGGATATTGATGATGGCGGTCATTTCATGCTCCTGGGCAGTTTTGTTGCCGCGCCTCTAGTCGTTATCGTCCATGCATGCAATTGCCTGGACCATTATCAAGCCAACACACCAGCCAAAAACGGATCAAAATTTTGCTGCTTTAGTTGACTAAAGCACCTTCCATCCCAATATTGAGTATATTGTCCCGCAAAGGAGGATGAACATGCCCACTCCCAAGAAACCAGCGACAGCATCCAAAGCCGAAAAATCGGCCAAGCCTGCGCCACGAAAAACTGCAAAGCCCAAGGCGGCTGTGGCAAAGACACCCGCAAAAACAAAGCCCAACCACGGCAAGGTGGAGGGTGAAACAATGACCGGCGTGAAAAATGAATTTGCCAATCTGAAAGGCAAGGCAGGCGATCGCGCCCGTGAAGCCGCCGACCGCGGAAAGGAAAAGGCGAGCGAGGCGCTTGGTGGCATCGGCAAGATCCTGCGCGACAGCGCCGGCACCATCGATGAAAAGGTCGGCGCTGAATATGGCGAATATGCCCGCAAGGCAGCTGACGCGGTCGATGAATTTGCCGGCAAGCTTGATGCCAAGCAGGTCGACGATATGGTCGAAGATACGCGGCAGTTCGTTCGCAAAAGCCCTGCTGTTGCCA
>JAJTFR010000009.1:18650-42175 GCA_021298455.1 Sphingomonadales bacterium
AAAGCGCTTCACCTGATCCTGCAACGCCGTTAATGGCGTGGAAGTCATGGAAAAAAACGCCCCCCCTGCCGATGTGACAGAAGGCGAGGTTATCTCGCCGCTGGGGCAAGTGCGCAACCTGATTGAGGAAGTCCGCGCGCTTGCAGAGGTCGAGGTTGACTATGTCAAGGCGCGTATCAGCTACAGCGGCGGCATTCTCCGCAAAGCCGGGCTATTCGCGTTGCTTGCACTGTTGTTTCTTTCCAGTGCGGTGATCGCCCTCATCATTGGCCTGCTCCTGATTGTGGCCAGCTATTGGGGCCCGATCGTCGCCACGCTGTTAGTCGTCGCCTTGTTTGCGGCTGCCGCCGTTGGTGCAGCGCTCTTTGCCCGAAACACCGCGCGAAAACTTAAGTTCGAAGAAGATGCGGGCCATGGCTGATTCAGATCGAGAAATCGTGCGGGAATTGGATCAGGCTCGAAAAGCGATGCGCTCCTCGCTCCTTGCAGATGTGCAGCAGGCGCGACATGACCTTCAGCCTCGCGTGATTGCAGCCCGTTGGGCGGAACGGCAATTGCACCGCGCCGCAAAGGGTAAGGCCAATGCCACGCAAACAATAACAAATAATGCGCCTGCAATCGGCGCCGGTATCGCGGCGGTCTTGTTATTCGCCGCACGCAAACCCATTTGGAAATTGTTCCAGCGCCTCTGCAACCGGCGCCTCCCAAGCAAGGATGATGTGCAATGAGCAAGATCGGTGATAATCTGAAGTCTGCTACTGGCGCTGCGAAGGAAAATCTTGCGGCTGCAAGCGAAAAAGCACGCGAAGCGGGCTCAGCCGCGCGTCGTTCGGCAACGAACGCAGCTGAAAAGGGCAAAGCCGCCGCTGCACGAAGCGCAGAGAAATCCCGCCAACTGGCCAAAAAGGCAGGCAAGGCATCGAGCGAAGGCATCGACAAAAACCCTCTGGCCATTGTAACCCTCTGGCCATTGTCGCCGGGGGCCTTGCGCTTGGGGCAATTGTCGGAATGCTGCTTCCCAAAACCGAGCGCGAGGCCAAGGTTCTGGGTAAGGCCGGTAAGAAGATCAACGAAACTGCCAAACGCGCCGTTGACGCGGCAAAGGATGCTGGCAAGGAGAAGGTGAGCGAAGTCGGCCTTGATGGCGATGCCATGCGCGCGCAGTTTCGCGATCTGGTTGGCAAGGCCACCGAGGCGGTCAAAGCTGCCGGCAAGGCTGCCGCAGAGGAAGCGCGCAAACGCGGCTGAGATTGGGACTGGTTTTTACTAGGCATTGCCGCTAATGGCGCCGCCAAGCCGCACCGGCATCTCCCTATCAACCAAGGAATTGGCAGCAATGGCTGAGGCAAAACTGCATCTTGTTTTCGGCGGCCGCGTCAGCGATCCGCAAACTCTCGATTTCAAGGAACTCGACAAGCTCGACGTCGTCGGAATCTTTCCCAACTATAACGAAGCTGAAGAAGCTTGGCGCGCCGCCGCACAGCGGACCGTTGACGACGCCGAAATGCGCTATGTCGTCGTCCATCTGCATAAATTGCTGGACCCCGACCATCCCGGCAACTGACGATCAGGCGATGCGATAGCGCCAGTTAAGTAGCGGCCAGGT
Organism: Sphingomonadales bacterium; assembly: GCA_021298455.1. Lineage (GTDB taxonomy): Bacteria > Pseudomonadota > Alphaproteobacteria > Sphingomonadales > Sphingomonadaceae > Sphingorhabdus_B > Sphingorhabdus_B rara. The sequence continues at coordinate 20,257 of JAJTFR010000009.1, forward strand.
CAAGATAAGACCGGCGACAAACCCGCCAATATGAGCCCAGATGGCAATGTTCAGGCCTATGCCCGGTCCTGCAAAGCCGAGCATCAGGTTGAATGCCACCCAGCCGACCAGCAATTGCCCGGCATGAACCAATTTTCCGGGGATCGCCCCCCAATTGCGGGGGCGATTACGCGGGAAGAGCATCATATGCGCGGCGAACAAGGCCGATATCGCACCGCTTGCTCCAACGACGGGCAGCGGCGATTGCGGATTGGCAGCAACTTCTGCGGCGGCGGCGGCGGCAATGCCGGCTGCGTAAAGCAGAGCATAGGCCTTGCTACCAAGCACGCGCTCGATATTCGCACCAACCATCAACAGCATCAGCATGTTGAGCGATACGTGCAATATGCCGCCATGGAGAAAGGCTGAACTGATTGGAGTGAGCCACACGGGCAAAACAAAGCCGACGTAGCCCAATATGGCGTCACCCAGCGTGAACCGTGCCGGGATCAATGCCCCTGCAATCGTGACAGCCGAATAAAGACCCGGAAAAAGGACGATCAAAGCCAGCGCGATATTCACGCCTGCGATAAATTTGGTGACTGGTCCGGCAGTTGCGCGCATCACCTGTTACTGCCTGCTTAGGCTGATCAAATAAACTCGATCTTCTCGACGAGGTAATATTTGTCGCCAGATGGCACCGTAACCTCAATCTCCTCTTCGACCTGACGGCTGATCAAGGCACGACCGAGCGGCGAGTTATAGCTTATCCGGCCCTTTTTGGCATCAGCCTCGGCTTCGCCAACAAGCTGGTAACGCACGGGCTTATCATCTTCGTCGATCAACGTCACCGTCGCGCCGAAAACAATCTTGTCGCCAGACAGGGTGGTCGGATCGATGATCTGGGCACGGCTGATCTTGTCTTCCAGATCGGAGATCGATGCCTCAACCTGGCCCTGGCGTTCCTTGGCCGCGTGATACTCGGCATTTTCCGAAAGATCGCCATGCGCACGCGCTTCTTCAATCGCCTCGACGATTTGCGGGCGCTCCTCACGTAGCCGCTTGAGATCTGATGTCAGCTTCTCAAAGCCCTCTGCCAGCATCGGCACTTTATCCATCGTAGCCATGCGTTTACATGTCCTTCGCAGTCAAAACGTCCTTGAGGGCTGGAAGGCCAGCCCGCAAATTTTCAGCATTAGGGGAAGTGCTGTCAGACCTTATGATAGTCCTGAAGTGGGCAAACTTCAAGTTTTCTCATACGCAGCGCCTCAATGGCCTGTGTTGCAGCGATGGAAGCGCTTGCCGTGGTGAAGTAACTCACCTTGTTCATCAGTGCCGATCGGCGGATATCTTCGCTGTCTTTCAACGACTGCCAACCCTCGGTCGTGTTGAACACAAGGGCGATTTCGCCGTCGATGATTTTGTCGACAATATGCGGGCGACCCTCGGCAACCTTGTTCACACGCTCGACGTTGATGCCCTGCTCAGCGAGATAGTCGGCCGTGCCGCCAGTTGCGCAGACGGTAAAGCCAAGCTCGACTACCTTTTGCACCGCAGCCACGATATGGGGCTTGTCGCTATCCTTTACGGAAACGAACAGCTTGCCCGATTGCGGCAGGACCACCCCTGCCCCCAGTTGCGCCTTGGCAAAGGCCGTTGCAAAATCACGGTCAATTCCCATAACTTCGCCGGTGGACTTCATTTCGGGGCTTAGTACCGGATCGACACCCTGGAACCGGGCGAACGGGAAAACTGCCTCTTTGACCGCGATATAATCGATGTCGAGGTCAATGGCGGGTAGGTCTTTCAGCTTTTCGCCTGCCATCACGCGCGCCGCAATTTTCGCAATCGGCGCACCAATCGCCTTGGCAACAAAAGGAACCGTCCGTGAGGCGCGCGGATTGACCTCGATCAGATAGACCGAACCGTCCTTGACCGCGAACTGTGCGTTCATCAGGCCTTTGACCTTCAGATTGCGCGCCAGCAATTCCGCCTGACGACGGATTTCGGCAATGATCGCATCGGGCAGGCTATAGGGCGGCAAGGTACAGGCGGAATCACCACTATGGACGCCCGCTTCCTCGATATGCTGCAAGATGCCAGCCACAACGACGTCATCACCATCGGCAACACAATCGACATCAACCTCAATGGCATCGCGCAGATAGCGGTCGATCAAGACCGGGCTGTCGCCAGAGACGCGCACTGCGGTTTCGATATAGTTTTCGAGTTGCGCCTGCGTGTCGACAATCTCCATCGCCCGGCCACCAAGCACATAGCTAGGGCGCATCAACACCGGATAGCCAATGCTATCGGCAACCTTGATCGCTTCTTCACGGCTACGCGCAATACCGTTTTCGGGCTGTTTCAGCTTCAGCTTGTTGATCAGCGCGGCAAAACGCTCCCGATCTTCGGCAAGGTCGATCGCATCGGGCGAGGTGCCGAGTATCGGGATCCCAGCCTCTTCAAGCGCCTTTGCAAGATTCAGCGGAGTCTGCCCGCCAAACTGCACGATCACGCCCTTCAACTTACCGCGCTGCTGCTCGACATGCAGGATTTCGAGCACATCTTCTGCGGTCAGCGGCTCGAAATAGAGGCGGTCGGACGTGTCATAATCAGTCGAAACCGTTTCCGGATTGCAGTTGACCATGATCGTCTCATAGCCAGCTTCCTCCAGTGCGAAGCAGGCATGGACGCAGCAATAGTCAAACTCGATCCCCTGCCCGATGCGGTTCGGGCCACCACCAAGGATGACAACCTTTTCGCGGTCCGAAGGCTGTGCCTCACATTCAGGCGCTCCAAAGATCGGCGCTTCATAGGTCGAATACATATAAGGCGTCTTCGCCTCAAACTCCGCCGCGCAGGTATCGATCCGCTTGAACACAGGGCGCACGCCCAGCTTGTGACGGGCCTTGCGCACCTCTGCCTCGGTAATCCCGCCGGTCATGGCGACAATAGCGTCGCGGATCAGGCCAGAACCGTGACGGATCGCGCTTTCCATGCCCGGACGGACATGCGCAGATTCCAGTGCGACATGCCTTCGCGCAAAGCTTGCGCTGCGACGAGCAAGCGGTCGGGCGTCGCACGGGTCAGCGCGGCGGCCATCTCATCCTTGGACGCACCCTTCAGCGCATCGACATAATTGAAGCCCGAAAGTCCGGTTTCAAGGCCGCGTAGCGCCTTTTGCATGCTTTCATGGATGTTGCGGCCGATGGCCATGACTTCGCCGACCGATTTCATCGCGGTCGAGAGGATCGCTTCCGAACCCTTGAACTTTTCAAAGGCGAAACGCGGTATCTTGGTGACGACATAATCGATCGTCGGTTCAAAACTGGCGGGCGTTGCGCCGGTAATATCATTCTCGATCTCGTCGAGCGTATAACCAACCGCCAGCTTTGCTGCGACCTTGGCAATCGGGAAGCCGGTGGCCTTGGATGCGAGCGCAGATGAACGCGACACGCGCGGGTTCATCTCGATCACGATCAACCGGCCATCCGCGGGATTGACTGCGAACTGTACGTTCGAACCACCTGTTTCAACGCCAATTTCACGCAACGTCGCGATGCTCGCGTTGCGCATGATCTGATATTCCTTGTCGGTCAGCGTCAGCGCGGGCGCGACAGTGATCGAATCGCCGGTATGCACACCCATTGGATCGACATTTTCGATCGAGCAGATGATGATGGCATTGTCCTTTTTGTCGCGGACAACCTCCATCTCATATTCTTTCCAACCCAGAAGCGATTCTTCGATCAGCACCTCGGTCGTCGGGCTGGCATCAAGCCCGCCGGTAACGATCTGGATAAACTCTTCCCGGTTATAGGCAACGCCGCCGCCGGTGCCGCCTAACGTGAAACTGGGGCGGATGATTGACGGAAGGCCGGTGCGTTCGAGCACAGCCAGCGCCTCTTCCACCGTATGCGCAATGCCTGAACGCGCGCTTTCCAGCCCGATCTTGTCCATCGCATTGCGGAATTTGATGTTGAAAAGGGCGAGCGCGGTGTTGAGCGCAGTCTGCCCACCCATTGTCGGCAATACCGCGTCAGGCCGTTCTTTCTCGATGATCCGGGCGACGATTTCGGGCGTGATCGGCTCGATATAGGTTGCGTCGGCCATGTCCGGATCGGTCATGATCGTAGCCGGGTTCGAATTGACGAGGATGATGCGATAGCCCTCCTCGCGCAGCGCCTTGCACGCCTGCGTACCCGAATAGTCAAATTCGCAAGCCTGCCCGATGACGATAGGGCCAGCGCCAATGATGAGGATGGATTGGATGTCAGTGCGTTTGGGCATAAAATTAACTCATCATCCCTGCAAATTTCTCAAAGAGATAATGGCTGTCCTGCGGGCCGGGGCTCGCTTCGGGGTGGTATTGCACGGCAAAGGCGGGTTGGTCAGTCAGTTCGAAACCGCAATTGCTGCCGTCAAAAAGACTGGTGTGCGTTGCGCGGGCGTTGGCGGGCAATGTTTCTACATCCACAGCGAAACCATGGTTCATCGATGTGATCTCGACCGCGCCATCGGACAGGCGCTTAACCGGATGGTTGGCGCCGCGATGCCCTTGATGCATTTTTTCGGTCTTCGCACCCACGGCGAGGGCGAGCATTTGGTGGCCAAGGCAGATACCGAACACCGGCTTTTTCGTCTCCAGCCATTGGCGGATCACAGGCACGGCATATTCGCCGGTCGCCGCCGGATCGCCCGGGCCGTTCGAAAGGAACAGCCCGTCGGGCTGATGCGCCATGATCTCTTCAAAACTGGCGGTGGCCGGCACGACAGTCACGTCGCAGCCGGTGTCGACCAGATTGCGCAATATGTTACGCTTGATGCCATAATCCAGGGCGACAACCTTCTTGCGGCCCTTGGCAGGCGTGACATAGCCTTGGCCCAATGCCCAAAGACCCGCGTCCCAGCCATAGGTCTGCAGCGTCGTCACATCCTTGGCGAGGTCGAGCCCTTCCAGCCCTGACCATGCATTTGCCTGAGCGAGCAAGGCGGGAATGTCGAATGTGCCGTCGGCGCTATGGGCAATTACCGCGTTGGGCGCGCCTTTCATGCGGATCAGGCGGGTAAGCGCGCGGGTATCGATGCCCGAAAGCCCGATCCGGCCATTGGCTGTCATCCAGTCGCGAAAATGTTGCGTACTGCGGAAATTGGAAGGGCCGGTGACATCCTGACGAACGATTGCGCCCAGCGCATGCGGGTTGTTCGCCTCAATATCCTCAGGATTTGTGCCGACATTGCCGATATGCGGAAAGGTGAAGTTGATGATCTGCCCGGCATAGCTGGGATCGGTCATCACTTCCTGATAGCCTGTCATTGCGGTGTTAAAGCAGACTTCGCCAACCGCGCTGCCTTCTGCACCAAAGCCCCTGCCCCAGATCAGATCGCCACTTGCCAAAACCAATACGCCTGTCGCTCCGGTGGGCGCGCGCGTAGTGGTAGGGTCAGCCATGGTGGCGTCCTTTTTCAATAGAGTTTCTGGCGATGTCGCTAAGGCACCGCGCCTAGAGGCGGATTCCCACTACGTCAATGCCAAGCTTCGCGTTTCCACAGCTAAAACCAGACCCGCGCCGGCATGAACGTGTTTCGCGGTGCATTTTGCCTTTCTTGCTCTGGCTGTGCTGCACAATGGACGCTGAAACAAGTTCAGCATGACGTTTCGCTGATGTTTGGCTATTGCCTCTATCATTCACATTGAACCCGAGAGAAACCATGATTCGAGAAGACCTAAAGGCCGCCCAGATCGCCTCAATGAAGGCAGGCGAGAAGGAAAAGCTCGCCGCGGTGCGCCTGATCCTTGCCAAGCTGAAAGACCGTGACATCGAATTGCGCACACAATCCGCCCCGGCAGATGACGATGCCGTGGTGGTCGAGGTGTTGCAGAAAATGGTGAAACAGCGGCGTGAATCCATCGCCCTTTACGATCAGGGCGGGCGGCAAGAACTGGCCGATCAGGAAAAAAGCGAGCTTGCCGTTATCGAAGGCTTCCTTCCCGCGCAGATGAGCGAAGAGGAAACCAACGCCGCGATCGAGGCGATCAAGGCTGAACTGGGCGCTAGCAGCGTGAAGGATATGGGCCGGGTGATGGCCGAACTGAAAGCCCGCCATGCCGCTAGCCTCGACATGAGCAAGGCGAGCGCGCTGGTGAAGGCAGCGCTTAGCTGACATAAGGGCTGAATGACCCTCACCCCGCAATGGCTTGATGAACTGCGCGCGCGGACAACGCTGTCCGCGTTGCTCGGTCGCAGCATGAAGCTGACCAAGGCGGGACGCGAATATAAGGGCTGCTGTCCATTCCATAATGAGAAAACCCCCAGCTTTTACGTCAATGACGAAAAAGGCTTTTATCACTGCTTTGGTTGTTCGGCGCATGGCGATGCGATCCGCTGGATGACCGACCAGCGCGGCCTATCCTTCATGGATGCGGTCAAGGAACTAGCCGAAGGTGCGGGGATGCAATTGCCGGCGCCTGACCCGAAGGCCGCGGCAAAGGCGGAACGGGCGAACAGTCTGTATGACGTCATGGCGGCGGCCCAACAATGGTTTGTAACGCAATATCAGGGTCTCGAAGGCGCAGCTGCGCGTGCCTATTGCGAACGGCGCCGGCTGTCGGCTGAAACAATCAAAACCTTTGGCATAGGTTTTGCCCCTGACAGTCGTGGCAAGCTGAAAGACGCGCTGAAGCAGTTTGGCGCAGACAAGCTTGTCGAAGCAGGTCTGTTGATTTCGGTGGATGGCAAAGACCCTTATGATCGCTTTCGCGGCCGACTGATGATCCCGATCCGCGATCCGCGCGGCCGTGTAATTGCCTTTGGCGGCCGCATATTGGGCGCGGGCGAGCCCAAATATCTGAACTCGCCCGACACGCCTTTGTTCGACAAGGGACGCACCCTTTACAACCTCGACAGGGCATCAGCGGCCTCGCGCGCTTCGGGGCGCGTGATCGTTGTCGAAGGCTATATGGACGTGATCGCATTGGCGCAGGCCGGCTTTGAAGAAGCTGTGGCGCCGCTGGGGACCGCGCTTACCGAGCAGCAAATCGCAATGTTGTGGCGGATGGTGCCCAAACCCTTGCTATGTTTTGATGGCGATTCCGCAGGACAGAAAGCATCCTTTCGTGCAGCGGAACGTGCGCTTGGCGGCCTGAAACCGGGGCATAGCCTCGAATTTGTGACCCTGCCCGAGGGCCAGGACCCCGACGATGTAGTCCGTTCGGCAGGACCGCGCGCCTTTGCCGACCTGATCGACCAGAGCGAACCACTGGTCGATCGTGTCTGGAAAACCGAACTGGCGGCGGCACCGGTATCGACACCCGAAGACCGGGCAGGCCTTAAACAAAGGCTTGGCGTGCATTTGGCCGCGATTGCCGATGGCGAAATCCGCCATCACTATTCAGAGGCATTTCGCGAACGCTTCGACATGCTATTCCGCCGCGCGACGCCCAACTTTGCGCCCTCTGCGCCGCGAAAGGGCCCATGGCGGCCGAATACACCTCCCCCAGCCTCTGCCGAGGCAAAGGCAATCGGACATCAGGGACCGGATCTTCTCTTTCCAGCAATTCTTGCCGCACTGCTGCGAGACCCTGCGCAAATATTGCGCCATCAGGAAGTATTGGCGGGCTTTACACCGCGCGATCCCGGCCATGCGCGACTGCTTTCGGCCATGCTCGATTGCGCCCTATCGCGCCCCGCCAAAGAAATGCTTGATAGTACAGCCTTGCTTACCATATTAGGAGCAGATCTGTATAATATGGCTCAAGCCTTGTTACAGGGTGGCGGAACGGCCTTTGGGTTTAACCGTTTATCGCGTGACGAGGAATTGGCTGGGGCTGCGGCGACCAGTCAACTGGATGAAGCGATCCGGTTGATGAAGCAGCGGCCCGAGTTGGAAGCGGCACTGCAAAGGGCAACCGAATTGGCGAGCACTGATCTCAATGAAGCCAATTACGCCGAACAGCAAAGGCTGCGCCAGGAAAAGCAGGATTTTGACGCTCGTCTCGCTGCGCTTCTGCAGCGCGAGGATGCGATTTGAATATGACGGGGAAAAGATAAATTGGCTACGCAACCCGAAATGGAAGATGGCGCTGGCGGCGATGCCCCACTGATCGATCTGAACGATGCACAGGTAAAGAAGCTGCTCGCCAAGGCCAAGCGTCGCGGCTACCTTACCTATGACGAGCTGAATGAAGCTTTGCCGCAGGACCAGATGTCGTCCGAACAGATCGAAGACGTTATGTCTGCGATCAACGACATGGGCGTGCAGATTGTTGAAAGCGACGAAGCTGGCGACGATGCCGATGACCGTGAAGAAGACGATGCTGACGCCGAAGCTGTAGAGCATATCGGCGAAAATGACCCGCGTTCGCTGACCTCGACAGTCAAAAAGACCGGTACCGGCGACCGTACCGATGACCCTGTGCGCATGTATCTGCGCGAAATGGGTGCCGTCGAATTGCTCTCGCGCGAAGGCGAAATCGCGATTGCCAAGCGTATTGAGGCTGGCCGCGACACGATGATCCTTGGGCTTTGCGAAAGCCCAATCACCTTCCACGCGATTATCGAATGGTCGAACGCGCTGAATAATGGCGAAATGCAGCTGCGCGAGATACTCGATCTTGATGCCATGCTCTCCAAAGAGCCCGCACCCGAAAACCTGACCGAAGACGGTGAGGAAGAAGATGACGATGGCGAAATCAGCGAGAAGACAGCTGGTCCTTCCTATAAGGAAGAAGAAGATATTGAAGAAGAGCCCAGCGCGTCTGGCGACGAGGATGATGACGACTATACCGAGCGTCGCACCCGTCCTGTAGAAGAGGATGAGGAGGACAACACCCTCAGCCTCGCGCAGATGGAAGAGGCGCTGAAGCCTGCTGCGCTGGAACGCTTCGCCAAGATCGCGAGCCTGTTCAAGCAGTTTTCGAAGACCCAGAGCGATCGCATGATAGCCATGGCTTCAAGCGGAGAGTTTCCCAAGGCTTCGGAAAACAAATATCAGAAATTGCGCGAAGACCTGACAGCGGAAGTCGAGAGCGTGCAGTTTCATGCCAACAAGATCGAATATCTGGTCGACCAGCTATATTCGTTCAACCGCCGTCTGACCGCGCTTGGCGGCCAGATGCTCCGCCTTGCAGAGCGTCATAAGGTTCCGCGTAAGGATTTCCTCGACCGCTATATGGGCCATGAGCTTGACGAAGGCTGGCTGGAAAGCGTTGCGGCACTCGATAAGAAATGGGCGAAGTTTGCCGAGAATGAGATCGACTCGGTAGAGCGCATTCGCAGCGAAATCGCCGATATTGCTGCCAATACCGGCATGAGCCTCAACGAATTCCGCCGCATCGTAAACATGGTGCAGAAGGGCGAGCGTGAGGCACGAATCGCGAAAAAGGAAATGGTCGAGGCCAATCTGCGTCTCGTGATTTCGATCGCAAAGAAGTATACCAACCGCGGTCTGCAGTTCCTCGATCTCATTCAGGAAGGTAATATCGGCCTGATGAAGGCGGTCGACAAGTTCGAATATCGCCGCGGCTACAAGTTCAGCACTTATGCAACCTGGTGGATCCGTCAGGCGATCACCCGCTCGATCGCCGATCAGGCGCGGACTATCCGTATTCCGGTGCACATGATCGAAACGATCAATAAGCTCGTGCGGTGCAGCCGCCAGTTCCTGCACGAACAGGGCCGCGAACCTACACCAGAGGAAATGGCCGAGCGTCTTTCCATGCCGCTGGAAAAGGTTCGCAAGGTGATGAAGATCGCCAAAGAACCGATCAGCCTTGAAACGCCAATTGGTGATGAGGAAGATTCGCACCTCGGTGATTTCATCGAAGACAAAAATGCGATCATCCCGGTCGATGCTGCGATCCAGGCGAACCTGAAGGAAACGGTCACCCGCGTCCTTGCCAGCCTGACGCCCCGCGAAGAGCGCGTGCTGCGCATGCGCTTCGGCATCGGCATGAATACCGACCATACGCTTGAAGAAGTAGGTCAGCAATTCAGCGTTACCCGCGAACGTATTCGTCAGATTGAGGCCAAGGCATTGAGAAAGCTCAAGCATCCTAGCCGCAGTCGCAAGATGCGCTCCTTCCTCGATCAGTAAAAGAAATTGCGGGCCCTTCGGGGCCCGTAAACGTTCCATTTACGCTCTATCTGCTAAACCATCGGGCCTCTTCCCATTCAGGGTTAGGTCCGTTTCGGAGTGCATGATGGAATCGATAGCAAAAGCTGCCGATCGCTATGGCGAGGATTACCTCGACAACATACTCCGTTGCGGCAGCACGGAACTGGTAGCGCCGCTTCTGGCCTTTCTTTCGAAAAGCGAGATTTCGGATTCGCTGCGTCATGTCGTCAAGATTAGCAGACCGGCACTCAAAGCCGATATCGCGCATTACCTGAACGTCAACTTTGGTCGCCATCCTGGCCTGGTCGATTATGCTGCTGCCAAGATTGTCGATCCCGCTGCACAGAAATGGCTGACACAGGCCGTTGAAGGCTTCGCAAGCGAACGCGACTTCCTCAACCGTTTGACGGTAGCGGCAGGGCCGATCTATCGCCAAGTCGGTCAGGAGCGCGTCAACGCCATGGCCGAAAACCAGATGCGTAGCCTTGAACTTCTGGCCAATTCGGAACGCGAAGGCTGCCCTGCCGGCGCGGTGATCGCCTTCGTTGTCGACTGGCAGTCAACACGGCCGATGGTCAATCATATCGCTGTCGAATTGTCGTTAGAGATACCAGAATGTCTCTTGCCCGCCCGCGCCGACACGATCGCGCTCATCAAGCATTTGGCGGCAAAGCCCTCTGTGCAAAGGGCCATGGCATTTGGCAGTGATCAGGCCCTGGCCCAGCAACGCGGGCTTTGGCAGCTTATCAGTGCCCGCCATCAGGCATTGTTGGCAGCAGACTGACACCCCGCACCAAAAGCGTGTTGCCAAGTCTGGCAAGGCTGCTTATCGCTTAATCGTACGATTAAAATGATAAGGGTTTTCCATGCGCTTTGATGGCACTCAAAATTATGTCGCAACCGACGATCTGAAGGTGGCTGTAAACGCTGCTGTAAAGCTGCGTCGTCCCCTGCTGGTCAAAGGTGAACCAGGCACCGGCAAGACAGTTCTCGCCCAGGAAATCGCCAAGGCGATGGATGCGCCGCTGATCGAGTGGAACATCAAATCGACAACCAAGGCGCATCAGGGCCTTTACGAATATGACGCGGTGGCCCGTCTGCGCGACAGCCAGTTGGGCGATGAACGCGTTCACGACATTCGCAATTACATCAAGCGCGGCAAGCTGTGGGAGGCGTTCACATCTGAAAAGCTGCCCGTGCTGCTGATCGACGAAATCGACAAGGCCGATATCGAATTCCCCAACGATCTGTTGCAGGAATTGGATCGGATGGAGTTCTACGTTTACGAGACGCACGAAACCGTTCGCGCGGTAGAACGTCCGGTCGTGATCATCACCTCCAACAATGAAAAGGAACTGCCCGACGCGTTCCTTCGCCGTTGTTTCTTCCACTATATCAAGTTCCCCGACCGCGAGACGATGCAAGCCATTGTCGACGTCCACTTCCCGGGCATCCAGAAGATGTTGGTCTCGAAAGCCATGGATATCTTCTACGATATCCGCGAAGTCCCAGGCCTGAAGAAAAAGCCTTCAACATCCGAACTGCTCGACTGGCTCAAACTGTTGTTGCACGAGGATATGCCGCTCGACGTCCTGCAGAATCGCGACCCGACCAAGGCTATCCCGCCGCTTCATGGCGCTTTGCTCAAGAATGAGCAGGATGTGATGTTGTTCGAACGTCTTGCGTTCATGGCGCGCCGCCAAGGCAATTGACCCATAGAGTGGCTGGCAAGCTCGACTTGCCAGTCACAGCATGATTTCCAAATTGATCAATCCAGCCCGGACGGTTCGACATGTTCTTCTCTTTCCTTGACGAATTGCGCGCTGCCGGCATTCCTGCTTCGTTAAAGGAGCATCTCGCCCTGCTGGAGGCGCTTGACGCTGATGTGATCGAGCAGAGCCCGGAAGAGTTTTACTATCTATCACGCGCTGTGCTCGTGAAAGACGAAGCGATGCTCGATCGCTTCGACCAGGTATTCAATAAGGTCTTCAAGGGCCTCCTCTCGAATTACGAGAAGGCTGAGGCCGATATTCCGGAAGAATGGTTGAAGGCTGTTGCCGAGAAATTCCTGACCCCCGAAGAAATGGAAGCGATCAAATCGCTCGGTTCGTGGGAAGAGATTATGGAGACGCTGAAAAAGCGGCTCGAGGAACAGCAGAAGCGCCACGAAGGCGGCAACAAATGGGTCGGGACGGGTGGCACATCGCCCTATGGCAATAATGGCTACAACCCTGAAGGCGTGCGCATTGGGGGCGAGTCTAAGCACAAGCGTGCCTTGAAAGTCTGGGAAAAGCGCGAGTTCCAGAATTTGGACAACACCAAGGAATTGGGAACCCGCAATATCAAGATCGCGATGCGCCGCCTGCGCCGTTTCGCCCGTGAAGGGGCAGCTGACGAGCTTGATATTGACGGCACGATTCGCGGCACCGCGCGTCAGGGCTGGCTCGATATCCAGATGCGTCCAGAACGGCGCAACGCAATCAAAGTGTTGCTGTTCCTTGATGTGGGCGGTTCAATGGACCCGTTCATCAAACTCTGCGAGGAACTGTTCAGCGCGGCGACGGCGGAGTTCAAGAATCTCGAATTCTTCTACTTCCACAACTGCGTCTATGAACGCGTGTGGAAAGACAATCGCCGCCGCTTTGCCGAGCGGACCCCGATGTGGGAAGTGCTGCACAAATTCCCCCATGACTATAAGCTGATCTTCGTGGGCGATGCGGCGATGAGCCCTTATGAAATCAGCCATCCAGGCGGCTCGGTCGAACATTTCAACGAAGAGGCCGGCGCGGTGTGGATGCAGCGGATGGTCAACACCTATCCATCAACCGTCTGGCTGAACCCGACGCCCGAGGCGCATTGGAACTATTCGCAATCGACCAAGATCATCAAGGAACTGGTGAAGGACAGGATGTATCCCCTGACACTTGAAGGCCTTGACAGTGCGATGCGCGAATTGGTTCGCAAGAACGGCTAAGGGGCTATGCCGCCTTTAGCTATAGCTATCAACTGCATGAAATAGCGTCGTAATCTGCGCATGTTCGCTTTCGTCCAATTCGGGACGCCAGATATCAAAGATCAGTACCAGCCTGTTTCGGTCGCTATTGTTCCACGCCTCATGTTGGACAGTGTCATCAAAAATGATGACCTTGCCCTCCTGCCACTCGATTGTGCGATCACCGACCCTGAAGCCACAATCAGGCGGTACCACCAATGGCAGATGGCAAATGTAGCGGCAATTGATCATGCCCGTATGCGGTGGGATCCGCGCGCCTGGGCGAAGCAGCGACAACATCACTGACGGCGCGCGTCGTCCAATATGGCATAACGGGATATGCCGCATCACGGCATCGAACAATTTCGGGCAAAGCGCGACATGGTCCTCGACCGCAGCGCCATTTTCCCAAAGGAAAAGCGTGCTCCAGTCCGGATTTTCGAGCATGCCATGCACGTCACCCTGGGGCCGTTGCAGATCGCGTTTCACATAGGGGCGAAAATCGGCATGACCTTCGAGCAGAGCTGCCGCCTCATCACGCAGGGCCGGAAACTCGGCTTCCAATTTGGGCACCCAATCAAAGTTGGCAGGATCAGCGAACTGTACATAAGGCAGTTCGGGATAATAATGCACCAGCGGGGTCTGCGGAAACTGGCGATATTCCGGCGGCCGTTCGCGTTCTCCCAGCATCATTTCCAGCGATTTCTGGAATCTGGGATGCCGGTTTGCGACGGAGAAGCCAGCTTTGTCCAGCGAAGCAAGCAGATGATCGCGGAAACGGGCGTCAAACCATGCGCTCATCCGCGCACAGCGCTCGGCCGCGTCTGCTTCCGTCCGGTTGCTGGCACCGCGCTGTTGGATCAAGCGTGCAATCGCGCGATAAAAGCTCGCTGCCGCCTTTCCATCCCCGGCATGAAAGCTGCCGTCAGCCTTGGCGAGCATGGCCTCGAGATCGAAATGATTGCTCTGCAATCGCGCATCCGCTTCGGCATCGGAAATCGCCGGAACGGGAACCGGAGGATGACCTTGCATCATTGCTTGTCCAGTTCGCGGTTTAGATGAAGGCTCGCCCGCCAAAAGAAGAAAGACGGGATCAGCCCTAGCAAGGCTGCACCATAAAGCACCCAGCGCACGCTATCTTCACCGGCCATTGGACGGAAACCGTCAGAAAGCATTCCAAAGAATAGCGGCCCCAGCCCCAGACCGATTAGATTCTGAGCAAACAACAACACTGCCGCCGCCATTGCGCGTGCACGCAGCGGGACAAGACCTTGTGCACAGCTATAGGCTGGTCCGACATAGAGCGCGTTCAATAAGGTCGGCACCATGATAAGGATCAGCGACAGCCACCATTGTTCAACCCAATAGGACCAGATGGCGATCGGTATCGCGACGATCATCCCGATGGCAGGTGCCGTCAGCACATGGCGCCGGTTTTCTTTGCCGAAACGGTCAGCCAGATAGCCGCCTGCCCAGGTACCGGCGATACCGGCGATGCCGCCGCCAATTCCGAACCAGAAACCGACTTCTCCCGGGGACAATTCATGCGTGCGCTGGAAGAAAATTGTCGTCCAGGTTGCCTTGCCATAGCTAAGGAAAGCTGCGGCAGCGCCGGCAATTGCCATCAGCACAAAGGCACGCGACTTCAAAATTTCCTTCAACGCTTCTTGCGTCGAAATTGCCGGCTTGGGTGTGGCCGCCTGCATCTGGGCACTGAAACGCGGATCGCGCAGCACGACCAACACGATTACCGCCAGCAAAATTCCTGGTAAGCCGGCCACCAGAAAGGCGGTGCGCCAGCCATAGGCATCTGCCACCAATCCGCCGATCAACATGCCCAGCAACGAACCGATCGGAATACCCAGCGAATAGAAGGAGATCGCCGAGGCGCGTTTTTCTGGCGGCGCCAGGTCCGCAATCAGGGAATGTGCTGCTGGCGTGCAGCCTGCTTCGCCCACGCCAACACCGATGCGAGCCAACAGCAATTGCACGAAATTCTGGGCCATACCGCACAGCGCGGTCATGCCCGACCAGATAACCAGCGCAACTGAAATGAGCCTGACACGGTTGGTCGTCGGCTTATCGGCATAGCGCGCAATCGGGATGCCCAAGAACGTGTAAAAGGCGGCAAAGGCAATGCCCGTCATCAGGCCGATCTGGGTATCACTCAGCCCCAAATCGCGTTTGATCGGTTCCGCCAATATGTTGACGATCTGCCGGTCCAGAAAGTTGAAGATGTAAACGACAAGAAGCACCCAAAGGGTAATGCGCAATGTCGACTTGTCGGGGGTAGTCCCGGCCGGGGCAGTTGCGGTCATGTGGTTCTCTCTCCTCAATAAAGGAGAAAGCGCCGCCTCTCCTCTTCCCACATTTCTTCGTCGACCCGCGCCAGTGCGTCAAGCTCCATTGGCGTCGCCGCCGGATCATCGACCCATAGGCGAAGCGCCGGGCCGCCGTTGATCACATCAATCGCCAGAACGTCATTGGTATATTCATATTTGAAATCGGCGCCGCGCCAGATCGGATAGTCAGGATAGAGGTTGCGGATCGCCTTGAATGCCAGCGCCTGCAGTCGCCATGGCTTGAATGCAGCATGATCATAAAAACCGCCCTCTGCATGGATGTGAAGGCCGTGGCATAATTTGCCTGCATGCTTATGAAAGGTTGGCTCGAACCAAATTTCGCGCAGCTTGCATCCTGCCAGCCATTCCGGCGCGAGCCTCTCCATCTCCGCTCCAACAGCGCTGGCATCAATATCGGGCGCGCCAAACAATTCGAGTGGACGCGTTGTCCCCCTGCCCTCGCTGAGGGTTGCGCCTTCAACCATCACCGTTCCGGCATAAGCGCGTGCCATGTTGAGGTTCGCCGCATTGGGGCTGGGGTTCACCCATATCCGTTTATCGGACGGCCAACCAAATCCGGGCGCGTCATCCGGGCAGTATCCCTGCATCTCTATTACGCGATAATCGACATCGATTTTGAAATGGTCGATAAACCAATGGCCAAGTTCACCTAGCGTCAGACCATGGCGCATTGGGATCGGGCCCGCCCCCACAAAACTCTCCCAGCCTTCAAGCAAGGTGAGCCCTTCGACTGGACGACCCGCGGGATTCGGGCGATCAAGGACCCACACCGTCTTGCCATGACGCGCAGCCTCTTCGAGCATGTAGAGCAACGTGGTAATGAAAGTGTAGATGCGGCAACCCAAATCCTGAAGATCGATCAGCACAATATCAAAGGTCGACATCATTTGCCCGGTCGGGCGGCGCACCTCGCCATAAAGGCTGAACACCGGAATGCCGTAGATCGGATCAACATAATCATCCGATTCAACCATATTGTCCTGCTTGTCGCCTTTCAGCCCGTGCTGGGGCCCGAAAGCGGCAGTGACATTGATGTCGCCCAGCGACACAAGCGCGTCGAGCGAATGCTCCAGCCCTGCCGTAACCGAAGCCGGATGGGCCACCAGCGCAACGCGTTTGCCGGCCAGGTCGCGGCGCAATTCAGGCTCTGAGAGCAGGCGGTCGATACCGAATGTAATCATGGCCTGGCTGGTGCCGCAAGATTTAGTGCAAAGCAATCGGGATGATGAAAATCGGGATTTCCCGACGGGTGCGCCAGCGCCCAATAGGATTTTGTTTCATCTGTCTCATGAAGCACGGCGGAAAGCCCGATCTCACAAGATGCGTTCAATAGACTGGGTAATGCGAGCGCCACTTCAAGAATGGCGCCCATATCGCTGGATGTGCAATGGATGTCAGGACGCTGCATCGGCCACTCGGCCATGCCTTCCCGATAGCCGGAGAAGCGATAGGCGGCCCATTGCGTCGATGGCGAGAAATTGAATTCAAAATAACCGCGTTGATCCGGGTGGCGCACAAACAGTTCGAAACAGGTCGTCTGCCAGAGACCGTCGGCCCGCGGACCATTGGCTACATAGGCCGGCAAAATCAGGCTACCCGGTTCACAGTCGACGTGAAAACGCAGGTCCAATCGCCCGCCGGGCTCGAAACAATAGCTTACATCAACTCCGCCCGCCTTGGATGCAGGCGTCGCCGGATGACATAGCATCGAAACATTGGCCAATTTGAAACTCCGTGCTAGGCGCGCTGCCACTATGTCCAGCTATCAGTCCGATCTTCTGCGCCTACTCGAAGCGCGCGGCTATATCCACCAGCTAACCGATGCCGGCACGCTTGATGCGTTGGCAGGCAAGGAAATCATTCCGGGTTATGTCGGCTTCGACGCCACCGCGCCGTCGCTTCATGTCGGTAATCTGGTCTCGATCATGCTGCTGCGCCGCTTACAACAGGCCGGCCATAAGCCGGTGGTCGTGATGGGCGGCGGCACGACGCGCATCGGCGACCCAACCGGCAAGGACGAAGTCCGCAAGATGCTGACCGACGAGGCTATCGAAGCCAATATCGCGTCGATCCGCACCGCGTTCGAGCAATTCCTGACTTTTGGTGATGGTCCCACCGACGCAGTGATGGTCAACAACCATGATTGGCTGGGCAAGCTGGGATATATCGAAATGCTGCAAAAGGTTGGCACGCATTTCACCGTCAACCGGATGCTATCGTTCGATTCGGTTCGGCTCCGCCTTGAACGCGAACAGCCGATGACCTTCCTTGAATTTAACTACATGATCCTTCAGGGTTATGATTTCCGCCACCTCAACCAGAACATGGGCGTTCGGTTGCAAATGGGTGGAAGCGACCAGTGGGGCAATATCGTCAACGGCGTTGAATTGACACGGCGGATGGACGGGGTCGAAGTGTTCGGCCTGACGACCCCGCTCATCACAAAATCCGACGGTACCAAGATGGGCAAATCGGTTTCGGGAGCGGTTTGGCTCAATGAAGCGCAACTCCCGTCTTATGATTATTGGCAGTTCTGGCGGAACACCGACGACCGCGACGTGGGCCGGTTCCTGCGCCTGTTCACCGATATTGAACTGGACGAGATTGCGCGGCTTGAAGCACTTGGCGGATCCGAGATAAACGAGGCGAAGAAAATCCTTGCTGACGCAGCCACTGCGCTTGCCCGCGGCCCGCAGGCAGCTGTGGATGCGGCCGAAACAGCAAGGCGGACATTCGAAGAGGGTGTCGGCGGCGCTGATCTACCCAGCTTCACGGTTGCCGACGCCGCCATATCGCTGGTTGATGCGATGGCAGCACTAGGCCTTGCTGTATCGAAGAAAGAGGCGCGCCGTCTGATATCTGGCGGTGGTGCGCGCGTCGACGATGTGCAGATTCAGGACGAAAACCATATGATCACGGCAGGACCGGAACCGATCAAAGTTTCTGCAGGGAAAAAGAAACACGGGATGCTGCATTTTTCCGCTTAAGGTAAATGAAGGCACTCCCGACTTTACCCTTTGTTTGTAAAATTCTGCCAGACGGAACCTGTGACCTTTGTGAAACAGGATTTGGTTTAAATGGTGCAGCCCGCAATCGACCAGAATTTTGACCTTCGCCGCGCGGCCCGCCATCGCGCGAGTTTCGAGGCACTGGCCGATAGCAAACGGCATGGCGAGCAAAGCGTGCACATTGCCAATGTGTCCGCACATGGCTTCATGATCGATAACAATGTCGTTTTCGAACATGGCGATCGCATTGAGCTGCGCCTACCTGTCGTCGGCCGCATTGAAGCGCATCTGATCTGGTCGGTCGATGGTCGCGCCGGTTTCCAGTTTGAACGCGTTATCCGCCTTCCCGAATTTCTCGCGCTTGTTGAAATCCTGACGCCGAAGCTCCGCTAACCGCCGCGCAGCGTCGCCACGCCGGCATCGCGTTCAAACAGATAAAGCGCCGTTCGCGCCGCTTGACCGCGCGGACCATCCAGCCCGCCATCACGATCAACCAGCAGCCGCGCATCATCGGATGCAGCGCCGATCCAGCGGCGCACCTGTTCATCGGTTGCGACCCGAAACGGGCTATCGCCGGACTGGCGCGTGCCGAGCATTTCGCCAGCGCCGCGCAGTTTCAGATCTTCTTCGGCAATGCGAAAGCCGTCATTGGTCTCCCGCATCAAAGCGAGGCGCGCCCGCGCCGTTTCGCTGACCTGTGCCGCTCGCACCAATATGCATGTCGATTTCGCCGCGCCACGGCCAACGCGCCCGCGCAGCTGGTGCAGCTGTGCGAGCCCGAATCTGTCTGCCGATTCGACCACGATCAAGCTGGCATTGGGAACATCAACGCCAACTTCAATCACGGTCGTCGCGACCAGCAACCGGGTTTTCCCGGCGGCAAAGGCTTCCATCACAGCGTCTTTTTCAGGGCCTTTCATCCGGCCATGGATTAACGCGACCACATCACCAAAACGCTGGCGCAGCATCGCGGCGCGTTGTTCGGCCGCGGCAAGTTCGCTCCGCTCGCTTTCTTCCACCAGCGGGCAGACCCAAAATGCCTGTTGGCCGCTGGAAAGGTGGCGGGCAAGGCCGTCAACCAGTTCGGGCAAGCGCTCTTCTGATATCACCCGCGTTTCCACCGGCGTGCGACCGGGTGACATTTCATCAAGCCGTGACGTGTCCATCTCCCCATAAGCGGCCAGTGCAAGACTGCGCGTTATAGGGGTCGCGGTCATCACCAGCAGATGCGGCACCCCCTGCCCTTTGCGCGAAAGCATCAGGCGCTGGCTCACGCCAAAGCGATGCTGTTCATCGATGATCGCCAATGCCAGCGAACGATAGGTGACGGCTTCCTGAAAAATCGCATGGGTGCCCACCAATATGTCGATCGAGCCATCGGCAAGCCCCATGAGCACCGATTCCCGCACCCGCCCCTTGTCGCGCCCGGTAAGGATCGCAACATTCACAGGTAGACCCGCCAATGACGCCTGCAGGCTGGCATAATGTTGTCGGGCAAGGATTTCGGTCGGCGCAAGAAAAGCGCCCTGCTTTCCGGCTTCTACCGCGCGAAGCAGGGCATGCAGCGCGACCATCGTTTTTCCCGAACCAACGTCACCCTGCAACAGTCGCAGCATCGGCCGGGGTTGGGCCATATCGCCCTCGATTTCCGATATCACCCGCTGCTGCGCACCTGTGAGAGCAAAAGACAGGCGCAATTGCCCGACCAGTCGCCCGTCCCCTTCAACAGCCGTGCCGCGCCGCTTGTCCAGCGCCGCGCGCACAAGCCGCATCGCAAGCTGGTTGGCAAAAAGTTCATCATAGGCCAGGCGGTCGCGCACCGCCTCTTCATCCTTGCCATGGACTTGTGCCACCGCGGTTGACCAAGCGGGCCAGCGATGCTCGGCAAGTAACGAAGGTTCAATCCACTCCTCCAGCTCTGGCACCCGCTCAAGTGCCTGGCTTGCAAGCGCATGCAGCCGGTTGCTCGTCAAACCTTCGGACAGTGGATAGACAGGCTCAACTAATCCGACCGACGCACTGCCGGGTTCCGCGATATGATCTGGGTGCACGATCTGCAACTCATCGCCATAGCGCTCTAGCTTTCCAGAGATGACGCGCGTGGCTCCCACGGGAAGCTGCTTTTTTGCCCAATTTGCAGTGCGCCCGAAGAAAGTCAGTGTCAGATAATTGCCTTCACCATCAACACCAAGGATGCGCAGCGGGCTTCGCGCACTGCCCCCCGAACGATGCTGCGCGATGGCAAGGGTCACGATGATATTCTGCCCGACATCTGCAACGTCGAGCATGTTGACCGCCTTGCGATAGGTCCAACCTGACGGAAAATGGTAGAGCAGGTCTTTCACCCGCTTCAACCCAAGACGGTCGAGCGGTTTTGCAAGCCCGGGCCCCACGCCTTTCAGCGTTTCGATTTCGGCAAATAACGGATTGAGAATGTTGGGCCGCATGGTTAGGGCCGCTTATAAAGGCGTAGCGCCATCAATCCACTATCTTCGAAAGCCAATATGGACAGGGACGCCTATCTTCGCAAACTGCACTTCCGCGCGCACCATCGTGGTACGCGCGAAGCAGACGCAATTGTCGGCGGCTATTTCGACCAGCATCACTCCAACTGGAGTGAAAGCGAATTTGCGTGGTTCGAAGAGTTCATGGAAGAACAGGATGCCGACATTATCGGCTGGGCCATGCGCACCATCGCAGTGCCGGCACAGTGGCAAGGTCCGCTGATGACCGCATTGCAGCAGCTCGATTTCGTGCAACTCCCAGCTGGGCTGGGTAACGCGGACTAAGGACATGGCGGATATCCAGCGTATCTTGCGGGCCGATCGCCCGCTGACGCTTGCGTCAGTGCCAGCGGGGTTCACACCACTGCTACTCGCAGACCTTGCGCGCGGTTCCAAGGGAATGACCGTTTACGTCGCTCCCGATGAAGCGGCGATGCGCAGCCTTGCGGAAACCATTCCCTTTTTCGCACCCGAGATTGAAATCTTGCAGTTTCCGGGCTGGGATTGCCTTCCCTATGACCGCGCCTCGCCTTCGACGGTCATCACCAGCCAGCGGATGGCGACCCTAGCCGCGCTTCAAAGCCCCGCTCTGGGGAAGCGGCTGTTGCTGACCACCATTGGCGCACTGATCCAGCGCGTGGTTACCCCATTTCGCATCCGCCAGACGGGTGCGATCCTTGCCTCAGGCGTTTCAATCAGCCGCGAACGTTTGGCTACTTTGCTGCAATCCAACGGCTATTTCCGCGTTGATACCGTTGCCGAACAAGGCGAATTTGCGCTGCGCGGCAGCCTTGTCGACCTGATCCCTGCGGGCAGCGAGGCAGGTCTGCGGCTCGACTTTTTCGGCGACGAGATTGAGACGATACGTTCCTTTTCCCCGCAGGACCAGCGCAGCACCGGTATAGTCGAACGTTTCGAACTGCTTCCGGCAGTCGAGACATTGATGGATGAAGA
>JAJTFR010000155.1 GCA_021298455.1 Sphingomonadales bacterium
GCGATGCAAGTATTGGGCGAAGGCGGATTGCTGTTACTCCAGGCCAAGTTCAATCCTCTCGAGCTCCTCGAAATGATCGAACGCTACCGAATTACAAATTTGCACATGGTGCCGACCATGTTCGTCCGCCTCTTGGCGCTCGATGAAGCTGAGAAAAAACGCTTCGACCTCTCCAGCCTAAAGCATGTCGTTCATGGCGCTGCGGCTTGCCCCGCAGATGTGAAGCGCGCGATGATCGAATGGTGGGGGCCCGTTGTTCACGAATATTATGCAATGACAGAAACGGGCTTTATTGCCATTTCGAACAGTGAGGACTGGTTGCGCTACCCCGGAAGTGTCGGGCGGGCAGCTCAGGGCGTAATCATCCAGACACGGCGAGAAGATGGCACTCAGTGCGAGCCCGGCGAGCCCGGCGAAATTTTCGTACATTCAGAAACCACCGGGCACGTTGCCTACCTGCACGCTGAGGAAAAGACCGCCGAACTCCGCCATGGTGATTTTATCGCGACCGGCGACATAGGTTATCTCAATGAGGATGCCTTCCTGTTTATTTCCGACCGCAAAACGGACATGGTCATTTCCGGCGGAGTAAACATCTATCCAGCCGAGGTTGAACAGGCGCTCATTGGTATGGATGGGATCAGCGATTGCGCTGTATTTGGCGTGCCACACCCCGAATTTGGCGAGCAATTGGTCGCCGCCATCCAGCCTGCCGCCGGAGTAACGCTGTCGCAAGAGAATGTGCAGGCTTTTCTGAAAGGCCGGATTTCGTCCTACAAGGTCCCGCGCATCGTGCGGGTTTGCGATCATTTCCCGCGCGAAGATTCTGGCAAGGTCAAAAAACACAAACTGCGTCAGTCGCTATTCGGCGAAATAGCCGCCTGAATGCCCGCTCTTAGAAAGGTTGCCATTGTCGGGGCGGCAGCAAAGCCGCCGGGCAGATGGGCTCCCATCGAACATGATGGTGATGCTCTGTTTGAACTTGATGTGCTTGGACCGCTCGTCATTCAGGCCCTAGCGGAAGCTGGACTGGACCGCAGTGCTGTCGATACGGCGGCCTTCGTCACGCCCAGCCCGTCGACGCGGCAGCTTGGCTTTTCGACCTATATGGCCGCGAGGCTGGGGCTGCGCTGCAAGGGGTCGGTTTCCGAGGTCAGCGCGCTGGGTGTTTCTGGCGGCCTTGCCTTTGATCAGGCGCTGGCCGATATTGCACTAGGTCGTGCCGATGCAGCGCTCGCGCTGGGTATTTCCTATCAGACCAACGCCCCTTTGCCGCTAATCATGGATAACAGCGTGCGCGCTGTGGGTGACGTCGATTTTCAATCGCCCTTTGGCCTTACACCCATCAGCTGGTACGCCTTTGATGCAGCGCGATATATGCATGAAACCGGCGTGACACGCGAACAGATCGCTCAGGTCGCAGTCAAGAGCCGTTCCCATGCGATTACGAACGAACTGGCCCAATTTCGCAAGCCCCTGACGCTTGAAGAGGTGCTCGCCCAGCGCATGATAGTATCTCCGCTCGGGCTTTTCGAAGTGCCGTCAGTCGCCGACGGTGCAATCTGCCTAGTCCTCACCAGCGAAGATGCCGCGCGCGCCAGTGGTAAGCCGTATGTGACTATCACAGGTCGCGGCTATTACCATGAGGGCTATCACCAGATCGGCGGCAGGCCGCATGACATGACGGCCTTTCCCGCAGCAACATTAGCGGCGAGGGCTGCGCTCGATGATGCAGGTTTGAGCTTGGGCGATATCAACCTTGCCGAACTTTATGCGCCCTGCACAATCACCGAAGTACTCGTCAGTGAGGCGATCGGGTTTTGTGAACAGGGCAAGGGCGCGCTGGATGTGGTGACTGGCGCGACATCTGTCGGTGGACGGATACCGATTAATACCTCGGGTGGCTGCCTTTCAAGGGGGCACCCCCCATCGCTGACCGCGCTCTACGGCATGCTTGAACTGCGCCAGCAGTTGCTTGGTCGGTGCGGTGAGCGGCAGGTAAAGGACGCGCGGCTGGCTATGCATTGCTGCGAGCTTGGGAATTACAATGCGGCGCTGATCCATGTGCTGGAGGGGCCGCAATGACGCTTCCGATCATCTATATCGACGCAGAACTTCCTTCCATGCCGCGAAGCAGTCGGACCACGCAGCCATTCTGGCAAGCGCTCGCCGAAGGCCGTTTCCTGCTTCAGCAATGCAAGGGTTGCGGATCGCTGCGTTTCCCGCCGAGCGCAATTTGCCAAAGCTGCCCGGAGAGCAAGGCACAATGGATCGATGTTTGCGGCAAAGGGACGCTCTATGCGCTAACAACGATTCATGCTGGACCGCCGCCGTTGATGCGCGATGGCCCCTACACCCGGGCTATTGTGGATTTGGACGAAGGCGTTCGCCTGATTGCCGAATGGCACGGCGATCCGGAGACGCCTTTCGATACAGCCGTCGAGCTTATCGTTTCGCGCTACAACAATGGCTGCCTGTTCGGCGCCCGCTCAGTTCCGTCCAAGTGAGCTCGCATAGGACGAAACCGGTGCCAGGTCTTTTTCCATAACGGCCTTCGCGGATTGGGCCATCTGCTGTCCGGCTAAATCGGACGGATCATAACCCCGTGCACCAGACTGATAAGCCTTCAGGCTGGACAGAATATACCAGTCAGCCTGTCCCGCCAGTCGGGGTGCTCCAAGATCGGCATTGCCCATGCCGTCTGCACCGTGGCATGCGGCGCAACTTTCATAAGCCTGTCTACCGCGTTGCAATTGGCCGCTTGATGGGGGGATCGTTGAAAACGCTGCTGGTGCAGAAAGCTTGGCATAATGGGCAGCAGCTGCTTTGCGTTCTTCAGGGCCAAGCGACTGAGCAATAACGTGCATCTGTGAACCAAAAGTGTCGCCGGGATGCGTGCCGCGCGAGCCTTTGGCAAAGTGTGTTAGTTGTCCTTCCATAAAGGTAGGGTCTAAGCCGGCAAGGCGGGGTGCTGACCTCGCTTCAAGTCCTTCACCCTTGCTACCATGGCAAGCGGCACAGCTTGCAATCAAGGTCTTTGCCTGACGCTCCGGCATACCGACGGACGCAGCGAACGCTATTCCCGTGACAGCTGCGAATAAACAGAACGAACCTATCCATTTCGATTTCTGCCTCATTTACATCTCCTCGCGCAGCATCATTCAGGCATCAAAGCCTGAAATTCCAGCAAACTCAACTATGCATCGATTTTGCATAACATATGCAGGAGCCAGCGACGGGTCTGCATCTAATAGTGGAGAAATCATCGTAACGGCTCAGCGCCGCGAACAATCGGTACAGGACATTCCCTTTACCGTAAACGCAGTGAGTGGCGACGATCTCGCAACAGCCTCGGTAACCGACGTTTTTGCCCTGCAGAACCAAGTTCCCGGGCTGGACATTCGCACGACAAACCCTCCATCCGCTGGCGGTGCATTTTCAATCCGTGGTTTGGGCACGGGCGTTTTCAATTTGGGCTTTGAGCCTTCGGTTGGTACCGTGATTGACGGGATCTATCGTTCGCGTTCAGGTCTTGTCGCGGGTAGCGACTTTCTTGACCTCGAGCGCATCGAAGTTCTCAAAGGGCCGCAGGGAACGCTTTTTGGCAAGAATACATCTGCAGGCCTGATTCATTTCATTACCGCAAAGCCAAAGATCGGGGACATGGAAGCCACCGTTCGAGGCGAATATGGCAACCACAAACGCATGAGTTTGCAAGGCATGGTCAACCTGCCCATCGGCGATAGTGCTGCCTTCCGGCTTGCGGCGGGTTTTGTCGACGATGACGGCTATATCCGCGATGCCGTTACCGGAGCGGGCTATGGCGAAAAGCATCGCTGGAATGTCCGGGGCCAGTTCCTGATTGAACCGAGCGAAGCTCTGAGCATTAGAATCATTGGCGACTATGCCAAAGCAGATGAACTTTCGATCACT
This sequence comes from Sphingomonadales bacterium, assembly GCA_021298455.1. GTDB lineage: Bacteria > Pseudomonadota > Alphaproteobacteria > Sphingomonadales > Sphingomonadaceae > Sphingorhabdus_B > Sphingorhabdus_B rara. The sequence continues at coordinate 3,934 of JAJTFR010000155.1, forward strand.
GCAGTCCCATTCAAAGTCGATGCGGCGGATTTCGTGACCAATCGTACGGTTGCGCGTGCGGCCGGTTCCGACTTCTTTGCAGACGGCTCAGATAACCTTCGACGTGCCGCAATCAACACACCGCCGCTGCTAAACGCAGAGGACTGGGGTATTTCAGGCGAAGTCAATTATGACTTTGGTGGCGCAACGCTCACCTCGCTAACCTCTTACCGCAAGTTTACCGACACGTTCCAGGGTGACAATGACTTCGTCGGCACTGACATATTGAACACCAACCAGGGCGAGAGCATCAAAACCTTTACTCAGGAACTACGCCTTGGAGTGGATGTTGGCGAAGCAGTCGACTTGATTGTCGGCGGCTTTTACAGCAGCGAAACCATCCGTCGCTTGAACCAGTTCGTTTGGGGCAGCCAGATTGTTGGTAAAGGCCCAGGTTTCTTTTTCCCCTGGACACCCGGCATCGCTTTTACCGATAATATGGGCCAAAATGGCGACAGCTATGGCATCTTTGCACATGGTATCGCAGAAGTAGGCGCTCTGACAATAACAGGCGGTATTCGTTATTCGGGCGATAATAAGGACGGCTTTGGAACGTTCACTTATCCTCAACCATTCCCGCTTCCAATGGTATACAACTACGGTGCGGGAACTACTGTCCCAGCCAAAGTGCGCGACAACGGCATCAGCGGAACCGCTAGCCTTTCCTACGCGGTGACGGATGACGTAAATCTCTACGGTACCTATAGTCGTGGTTATAAGGGTGGTGGCGTCAGCCTCATCCGCGACGCCGGTGGTATTCTGGTCGGTCCACAATTCGGCCCTGCTCCGCCTCCGGGCTGTGGCGCGGGTCCTTTCCCGGGTACGTTCAGCTGCACGCCATCCGACCCGACTTTTGAGAAGGAAACAGTCAACCATTTCGAAGTCGGGATGAAAGGACAGTTCCTTGATCGTCGCGCGACATTGAACGTTGCCTTGTTTAGTACGAAGGCAAAGAATTTGCAGACGCAAAGCCTGCTGCCTTCGGGTTCGTTCAGCGTGGTCAATATCGGTTCGGCCAAATCGCGGGGTTTGGACATGGATCTGACCTTGCGCCCGACAGACGGTTTGGAACTCAACGGAGGCGTAGTCTATGCCAAGGTCACCGACCAGAATGGCAATGACCTCGACCATGCACCGCGTTTCAGTGGCGGCGTTGGTGCGACCTATGAATGGGATTTCGGCAGCTCAGGGCTTAGCGCATTCATGCATGGCGACCTTGGCTTCAAGAGCAAATATTTCACCACAAACAACCTAAGCCAGTCGCAAAAGGCCTATGAAATTGCTAATGCGCGGCTCGGTATCCGTGGCCCGAATGACAAGTGGGAAGTCTCGGCATGGTGCCGCAACTGCTTCGACACGAAGTATCGCACGATTGACTTCGGCATTCCGCTCGATGGCGCGGCATTCAATTTCGACGGCGCCTCGGTGTTGAGCTACATCGGCGAAGCACGCTTCTATGGGATAACGCTGCAGTATAAATACTGAGAGCAACACTACAGACCTTGGAATGGGCTCTCCTTACAATCGTGTGGAGAGCCCTTTTTCGTTTTTTGGAGGAAGTATGAGGCGCGGGTTTGCAAAGTTTCTCTTGGGCATCGCTGCGGGGCTGACGGCATCCGGCAGCCCGGCGTGCGAGTTGAATGATAATGTCTCTGCCGCTGGCCTCGAGAGAGAGTTGGCGATCGTCAATTCACGCGACCGCGCTTCCGCTTATGACGCTTATATCTCTACGTTTGATCCGGAGGCGCGGGTTCATGGCCTGGTTCCCGGCCGTATCGGCACAATTGAAGATGTAAAGGCCCATTACCGTTCCGTGTTTTTCGAGCTGGATGGCGGAACCCTAGTTGAGGACGAAGTCTATGTTGCCGGCCCAATGGCGGCCCATCGCTATCACTCAATGCTGATGCTCAACGGTACCTTCGATGGCGTTGTGGCCAAGAACAAGCCGGTCACGCTGCGCGGCCAGACCTTTTTCCGATATGGCAGAGACGGGCGGATCGTTGAGCGCTGGTCGAACCACGACCACGCTTACCGCATGGGCCAGTTGCTCGGCGACAAGGGACGCGAAGAGGGCGCCCAGATCGCTGCCCAGCTCAACGGGCCAGGGCTGAGCGAACAGCAGGGCTATGCATTCGTCTCGCGCCTCACCGGATCCTTCAATCGGGTCGAGGCGCCGGATCGCCGCAGAAGCGAAGTGGCCGGCTTGCTTGCTGACGGGATGATCGTGCACGGCTTGAACTGCAGCAATGCAACCAAATCCGAGCTGTTGGCGCACTACGACAGCCTATGGACGTCCTTTCCTGATTTGCACTTAAAGCTGACCGGTGAACCGATTTCGGGCTGGTCTATGGTGGCGTTCAGGTGGCAGGCCATGGGTTCTCAGCGCGCACCATATGGGGGGCGCAAGCCAGGGTATAGGACCATCGTCCAATGGTCGGGTCAGTTGATTGCCAGACTGGATAAGGACGCACGAATCGCCGAACTGTGGGTCAACGAATCACCCGTTCGATACCTGCATTGAGGCCCGAGCTTTCCAACATGCGCTGCTGGTTAGAAACACAGTTATAGGACAAAATGACCGTGACCGATCGACGTACTATATTGAAGGCAGGTGCAATGCTACCTTTCCTCTTCGCCTCGACTGATGAAGTACTAGGTCAAACTGCTAGTCCGGCCAGCCCTTTCCCATATGGTCAGCCAATTGGTCAGTATCCGCAGCCCGAATTCATCCGCGATGCGTTGCGCCTGCATTTCGGCAGCGCCCTGCAGGTCAAAAGCAAGCTGTTTGACGGTTGGGACAAAGATATTGTTGCCTATGGCATGGCCCCTCAGCCCATCGGCAAGGACATGCTTCGCGCATTCTACACAGCGGTCTTCGAGGAGTTTCCTGACTTCAGGCTGGTTGATGACGTGATGCTTGTGGCTGGTGATATGGGCGCGCATCGCTATCACGCGTTAGGCACACACACCGGGGGCAAGAGCCCGACACACGCGAAAATCATGTTCCGCGGGCAGACGATTTATCGAGTCAATTCCGCGGGCTATATCGTGTGGCGGAATTCCAATCACGACCATGGCTTTCGCGAATCGCAGCTCGACTACTTCCGGCAGCCATCGGCAGCTGGTCCAGTTCGGAGTTGGGCGCCCGATCCCTTCGCTCCGTCGGTTTCTGTCGTGCAGCTTCATACTCCAGCGACGGGGATGACTGAGCACAGCATTCGCGACATCTTCGCGCAGATGCAGAACGCCTTTAACCAACCCCGCAAACGCAGCGACTTTTGGCGCAACTTTGCTCCTTCCGCTGCGATCTGCGGGCTCAACCATGACGACCCGCTAAAACCAATGCCTTTGTCGGCTCTGGTGGAACGAGACCAGTCGTTACGGGCCGGCCTG
>JAJTFR010000156.1 GCA_021298455.1 Sphingomonadales bacterium
CGGGTTCCAACTCGGTCAGCGCCTCGGCAAGCGACCATTGGGTGGGCGCCCCGCGCCTGCCGTAGAAGAAACGGCCGTCTTCGTTGGTTTTGTCGCCTGCCTCAAGCGCTGCGACATTTTCGTAAAGATGCGTGCTTGCGCGCCAGACAGGCGGGTTGACGACGGCGCCGGTCCATTCGGGCCGCCGGCCGCCAGTGACAATTTTCGTGTCGGCTTTAGAGGGGCGTTTGGGGTCGGCCATGCTGTCCGTTAGCCGCTAAAGGCGCTGCACCGCAAGGCTATCCATATGTTCCCCCGACGGCGTTGCTTTGAATGCAGGGAACAGGCAAGCGCCGCGCCCGTTATCCGATCGCTTGCAGCAATGGATAATGCAGCATGGATGGAGGCAGATCATGGCGCGAACGGCACGATCCTATAGCCGGATCGGTTTTTGGGCGCTTGGCGCCAGCGTGGCCGTAGCAGGTGCGCTGTTGCTGCGGCATTTTTGGGCAGGCGAGGATGATTGCAGCCATTCCGCCGGATTTGCCGATGGCGAAACCGACCGCGAAAATTTCGATCAGACCCGATCTGCAGGGCCGGAAGCGATGCGCGATGATGTCGCCGATGATTGGGACAAGGTTGACGAGGCCCTCGACCAATCCTTCCCCGCCAGCGATCCGGCCGCCTATTAAGCGGCCTGCGCTAAGCTTCAGGCGGGGCCTTGTGCCTTGGGCGTATCGGGATCGAGGCCCCATTCGCTCCAGCTGCCGTCATATAGGGCAATGTCCTTCTTGCCGGTCAGGCGCGCACCGAACAGCACCACGGCCGCCGTCATGCCCGATCCGCAGGTGGTGATCATCGGCTGGTCAAGATCGACGCCTGCCGCCTTGAACTCGGCCAAAAGCGCATCACCCTGTTTCCAGCTTCCATCGGCGTTGAACAGCGTTGAATAAGGAAGATTGCGGCTGCCGGGAATGTGGCCCGATGCCATGTCCGGGCGTGGTTCCTGTTCTTCACCGGTAAAGCGCCCCGCCCCACGGGCATCGACGACAACCGCTTCCTTGCTGTGCAGATTGGCAAGCATATCGGCCTTGCTGCGCACGGCGCTATCGTCTTTCCAAACGGTGAAGTGGCGGTGACGCAAAGCGGGCTTGCCATTTTCAAGCGGGCGGCCCTCGGCCTTCCATTTGGCCAGCCCGCCATCAAGGATCGCAACATCATGCGCGCCAAACAGCGTCAGCATCCACCAGGCGCGGGTTGCCGATTTGAACGGGCTGTCATCATAAACGACGATCCGGCTGCCATCGCCTAGACCCAGTGACTGCATGCGACTGGCGAATTTCTCTGGCGGCGGAAGCATGTTGGGAAGGCCACTCGATGCATCGGCGATTTCGGCCAGATCCATGAACACTGCGCCGGGGATATGCCCGCCTTCATATTCTGCGGCTGCGTTACGACCGGCATCGGGCATGTGCCATGTCGCATCAACAACGCGCAAATCCGATGCGCCCAATTCCTTGGCCAGCCACTCGGTGCTTACCAGCAAGTCCATATCGTTTGTCCCTTTGCCCGCATTTTAACGATTCTTATGCGGAGCACGATATGCGCCTTTTTCGCGCACGTCGAGGGGGGGGGCATGCATAGCGCGTGCTAACAGGATGAGGGCAAGCGCGATCAGCACGTGATAAATGTGCCAAGCGGCCGCTTCTGTAAGCCAGGGCGACTTCCGAATGAGGAGGGTGTTCGCCAGCAAGATCATCAAACCAGACGGAACGAGCCATGATAGACCGAATCGGTATGCATGCCAGATGGCGGCACATAGCCCGACTGTCAGGGCCAGAAGGAAAAGCGGCGCAAGAAGCGCCTTTGCGAGGAAAAATATACCCGCTGAAATAGCCAGAATCGCAACGGCAAACGCGCCATCGTTTCGATCGCTTTTGCGCCGCAGGATGTGCGCCGCCAGCGCCAATAGGGCGGCCAGACCCAGCATTTGCGAGCCGCCTGCATGCAGCGCTGCCAGCTCGGCTTGCAAGCCAGCACCAAAACGCACCATGCCGATAGCGGCCGCGATGCCGAGACACGCCATCGCAAAGGCCGGCAGGATTTTGCCCTGACGCCAAAGGGGCAGCGCCGCCCAGGCCGCGACCATTACGATGGCCGCATCAGACAGGGCATAATGGGCGGGCATCATGCTTGCTTCATGCTCGCGCCCGGCGTTTCAGCCGGCAAAAGTCCCGCAGCGCGCTTGATGTCTTCCGAGCTCTGGCGGGATCCATCATGGCTCCAGCCCGGCGGAGCGAAGATATAGCAAAGCCGCTGCCACAGGCTCAGCCCGCGCTGGCTCGCATCCTTGGCGATTCCGACATATTCATGCGTCAGGATCGTCAATGGATTATAGGTGTCGAGATTTTTGACCAATCCGAAATCAACCGGTTCGGCGCGATCCTCCTCGACAAAGGTTCCCAGCATCCGATCCCAGATGATCAGCGTGCCGGCATAATTGGCATCAAGATATTTCGCGTTGCGGCCATGGTGCACCCGGTGGTGGCTGGGCGTGTTGAAGATAAATTCGAACCAGCGCGGCATGCGGTCGATCGCCTGAGTGTGCAGGAAGAATTGATAGGTCGCGTTGAGCACCCCACAGAAAATCACCAGCACCGGATCAAAACCGATCAGGATGAGGGGGATTTTCAGCATCATCGTGCCGGTGAAATGCTTCATCCAGCTTTGGCGCAGCGCAATCGGCATGTTGAAATTGGTCGAGCTGTGATGAACGACATGCATGGCCCAGCCCCAGCGGACGCGATGGCAGATGCGGTGATGCAGGTAGAAGCGCAGGTCATCAATCACGAAGCACAGTAAGAACGCCCACCATGTGTTGGGAATGTTGGCGATGGCAAAGGGTGCGGCACCGAACAGCGCTGCGTTGGTGATGATGGCGAAGATGGCGTTCACCGGGTCGCTTGCAAGGCCAAGGAAGATGGACAGCCCCGAATCCTTGAGTGGCACCGATCCCTTGCGGCGCAGCAGGCCGATGGCGATCAGCTCAAGCACCATGCCCGCGGCAAAGGCCGCAAGGGTGATCACCACCCAATTCTGATCCATGAATTGATCGACAGTCATATGGCCCCCCATGTGTGGAAACGGGGCATAGACGTCCTTGTTTTGCAAATTAATTGAATAATATGCCAGTATTATGTAGTTTTTAGAACATGGATTTGAACCTCACACGGCTGCGACGTTTCCTTTCAGTCTATCATAATAAAAGCTTCACGCGCGCCGCAGACGAACTGGGCGTGACCCATTCGGCACTCACCAAGTCGCTGCAGCAGTTGGAGCAGGAATTGGGCATCGAAGTTTTCGACCGCACCGCGCGTGGTCAGCCCGACCGAGGCCGGACATCGGCTGGCTTTGCGCGGGGCGGAATTGCTCGCCTTTGCGGGGCAGGTCAGCGAGGATATTTCCTCAGGTGCCCGGCATATCCGGATGATCGCAGGGCCCGCAGTGATCGAGGCATCCTTGGCATCTGCGCTGGCCATGTTCCACAAGGCCCATCCCGACGTGCGGGTTACCGCAGAAACAATGCCCCCGGATCTTGCCTTTGCCCGCTTGCGGCGGCGCGAGGTAGAACTGTTGCTATACCATTCCAATCTGATCGGCACATTGCCGGACCGGCAGTCATTTCGCATCACGCAGATTATCGATGAGCCATATGTCGCGGTGCTGCATGCCGACCACCCTGTGCTGCAAACCGATTGTTCGCCGGAAATCCTGCTCAAGCAGCAATGGGCGATACCCGGCTATGATCCGCTCTATCGATCGGCAATTCCCGTGGAGATGGAGGAACGATACCGCCGCGCCAGTTTTCCCCATTACCGGATTCTTAGCCTCAGCACCTGCCTGTCGCTTGCTGCAGAAGGATCGTTGATCACGCTCCTGCCGGAACCATATGTCCGGGCGCAGCCTGCCGCGCGCGACCTAGTCATCCTGCCCATGCCGTTGGCCGATGGTGCGCGTTATTCGATCAGCGCGATCGGTCTTGCCAATGTTCCGCAGGACCCGCTCGTCAACGCCCTTATCGGCATGATCTCCACACAAGGCAGGCAAGGGTAGCAAAGCGCCGATCAAAACGCCGCTTGGCCAAAGGAAGCAGAATCTGGCCGCGCCCATATTCCACATACAGCCCCAGGCACGGCCCGACGCATAGGCGCGATCGCACCGTTCGGGGTGGAACGCGAAAGTCTGGAGATTTTCAAGAAAACTGGAGCGGGCGAAGGGATTCGAACCCTCGACCCCAACCTTGGCAAGATCCGGATATATTAAATTTCTGCTCTAAATCAAATATTTAAAAGACCACCGAAGCATCCAAACACGATCCGAGCATTTTCAGTGCAATTTGCTCAGAAGTCTTTGTGTGCAATGTTTTAGCGGAAGCCGCCACATTGAACGATCCCGCCACTGGTGATTCCTGTGTTCAGGTTTCCAGACAAGTGCGGAGCGGCAGCTTCGCGCCCAGTTGCAGCTTTCGCGTCCTTCAATGACAGTTGTTCCAGGCGAAAGTCAGAATGTTTTGGATCAATCCCACCTCGGCGCCTTGCTAAAATCGGCCGCGCGGAATGGCGTTTCGTTGAACAGATAGGGATAATAAAATTTCCGAAGCCGCTCATGATAAGCGCGGATGCGGTCCTGATAAGCCAGACCCGCGCGCAGATCTGTCTTCGCCTGACGGTGCAACAATGCCTGCACGCCAACTGCAGGCAACATAAAGCCGATCCGTGAAGTCCATTGGTCACGCGCTTCGAGGCCATTTCGATAGGCTTGGGCTTGGGGCGCTGCCGCAAGATCGCCCAAATGTTGAAAAGCGTAATACCATTTCCAGTGGAACCCACCTTCGACGGGCTTGGTGTTCCTCCATTCAGGATGAACTTCGAAAAAGGCCTGCATAGTCTCTTCTTTTGGCCGGTCCCAACCACCATGGATTTTTTCGCGCTGTTCAAGCGTCAGCTCTACGCCCTGTCGTACAGGTACAGCTGCGTTGATACCCAGATGAGCAAGTGCAGGCAGGATCAGTGTGAACACGAGCCAGCTTGCGGCGAGCGTTGCGGCATTGGTAACCGAGCTCCAACCTTTGCGCTGACAGTAAGCCTCCTGCCGCAAGTGGCACAACGAGCGCCAACCACAAGAGCCCCGTGCGAAGGACAATACGCCGACGCCACAGGCCTGTTTCGCTTCGCGCCATGGCAGCCAGTAAGGTAAAGCGTCCTGCCTCGCGCTCGCTTGATTTCAAGTCATGCAAAAGAACGATAACGAACAGAGGTGCAAGATATGTGAGCACAAACGCCCAGTCGAACCGGCCGGGTAGCGCGAGTTCAGCATTGTAATTCTCGCTCTCATAGAGTTGCGCTTCTAACCCCAGTGCGCGCACGCGAAGGATATAGGGCGCTACGTCACGCTGGCCAATCGCGGCAAATGCGAGCGCCGATGGATTATCCCAAGTTGCATGGAAGGTATAATAAGCCGCGTTGCCGGCATCACCTTCTTTCGAAACCCATTTGGCAATAGCGGCAACATCGTTGGCCTGTTGTGGCTGGATGCGTGCAATAGTCTCCTTTTGACGTGCTATCTCTGCCATGCCGGCCCAGACACTCGTTATGGAGAGGATCGCCATCAGCAAAAGTGCAGGTAAGGCCAGCCTTTGCTTAAGGAACAAATGTGCCTCTTGGTGCCAAAGTCCCTTCATGTCGCGCCTCCAAGCCGGCGGGCGGCAAAGCGCATGCCAAGCACGAGCGCAGCAAGCCATCCCAAGAGGATCAGTAAGCCCGGAAGCGCGGCCCGCAGTTTTTCAGACGTTGATGCCGCACGATAACTAAAGTCGGGCACTTCTTGCCAATTTTTGGGATCAATGCGAACCCGCTGCGCCGCTTCCGGGTCTTTGTTACGATTACTGTCATCGCCATAGGTTATGGATTTGGCTTGCAAAGCGTTAAGCTTCTGGACGATTGCGAAACGGTACGCTTCGGCCTGTTTTAGGAACCGACGATGTCCTTCCAAATCGGTGCCCGACGCGGACATGGATAGACGGCGTAACGCGATGGCGGGGCTGATTAAGCCGACAATATCTGACTGGAGGCTCTGCGTCCTATGGACAGCAAATTGGCGCTTCGCATATTCATCGAACAGCCTGGATGTCAGCTTTTCGCCTTCCATTGCCAAGAGTCCGCGATAGTTGACGGGGAGGTCTTCGACTTTCTCAACGCCATATTGCTTTAACGTGCGCGCCTTGAAGGCGGTGAAATGGGGATCGTCCGGATCATGGCTATCCCCCATATTACGTAGATCTTTCTGGACGGCGATATCCGTTTCCAGCCTCGTAAGAGCCGGGTTGGCCGCAACCGCCAGGTCGGGCGCGATCCGCGGCAGTAAAATTACAGCGAACGCCCACAACCCTATCAAGGTCATAAGCGCCCCTCGCGCATGGCCTGACAGGGCCGATACAATGATGATCAGCAGAACCCAGATCGCAAGATACAGCGCGTAGCCGAAAAATATGAAAAGGCTCGGCGCAAACGGTGCCCCCTCGGTCGCCACTAACCAGCCAAGCGCAAGGGCAGCGGGGGCGAGCATCAAAGCCGCTATTCGGCCAAGCCCTAATGACTTGCCGAGCATGACATTGCGCGCCGAAACGCCATGCGCAAACAGCTGTCGGACGGTACCGCGTTCCCGTTCGCGCGCGACAGCGCCAAAACCGATGAAGATCAACATCAACGGCGCAAGTGCCTGCAACACCAAGGCGGGTGTTAGCTGGCCAAACCGGACGAGCAAGGAGCTTTGCCGGACATCACCGAAATTGGCGCTATTTTGCCGGTGGCCCTCCAGATAAATGGTATTGCCCGTAAACGCGTCCACACCGGGATCAAACGCCGCAAGCGCAGGCAACGGGCGGAAAACAAAATGGCCGTAATGGACCATGCGGTGCGGATGCCGCGCGGGAGCTCCGTCAAAAGCGGCGTCAGCTTGTTGCTGGAAACGAGCGCGGATGGAGTCGCTTGTGTCGCGCTGGGCAATCGAAGTCAGCGCGGCGATGAGCGACAGCGCAATCAGGATGACCAGCCCAAGCATCGCAACGCGGTTCCGACGCAGCAAGCGCCATTCGTCGTTAGCAATCAACCGGACGCTGCTCATGCAGACACGGCCTCGCCATAGCGGCGGTGCAGGGCCATCACATCATAGTCTTGCTCACGGCAAACTTCTTCGACAATACGCCCTGCATCGAGAAAGCCGATCCGATCAGCACAGTCAGCAGCCCCAAGCAGGTCGTGCGTAACCATCAGGATTGCGGTGCCTCGCACTTTGAGAGTCGCGAGCAGTGCATTGAAGTCGGCGGTAGCTCGGGGATCAAGTCCGGAGGTCGGCTCGTCCAGCAACAGCACTGGCACTTGGCGCACGACCGCCAATGCAATCGCAACCTTTTGGCGCATGCCCTTTGAAAAGCCGGATAGGGTTAGGCTACGCGCTTCAGCTTGCAGGCCTGCCGCGTCAAATGCCGCTTCAATTTCTGCGCTGCTGTGGGCTTCACCGGCAAGCGCGAGAAAATAGTCAACATTCTCCCGTGCCGTTAAATGCTCATATAGCGCTACGTTTTCCGGCAAATAGGCAATTTTGTGCCGGGCTATTTCGGGGTGGGCAGATGGATCTATGCCTGTGACCAACGCCGAACCGGATGACGGCTTAAGAAACCCCAACAATGTTGAAAGCGTCGTAGATTTACCTGCGCCATTGCCGCCCAACAGCGCATAGATTTCGCCCGCTGCAACCGACAGAGAGAGGTTATCGAGCACTGTCTTGCCGCCACGTTTGACACAAAGCCCCGATATTTGGATGACGGTCATCAGAACCGGCTCCGTACACCAATCGAAGCTGCCCTCGGCGTTCCGGGTTGCACCCATAAAGACGCATAGCTGTTGGCATACCAATGTGCATTGAACAGGTTGCGCACTTCACCGAATAGTTCCACTCCTTCGGTCAATTCAAACTGGCCAAACAGACGCACCAAATTGTGCGATGGCAGTTTGAATGCAGTGCCGGTTTCGCCTGAGCGCTTGCCAACATGCTGCACTCCAGCGCCGATTTTTCCATTCATGGAACCTAAGGTAAAATCCTGCGTCAGCTGGACATTCAAGCTATGCTTCGGAATATTGATGAGCGGATCGCCCGGCCGGATCTGAAACGAGAAATTGGGATCGAGGATCAACGAGCGGGATTCCGCGTCCGTATAGGCATAGCTGAACAGCAGACTAAGCCTAGACGTGATTTTCCCGGCGATATCCATCTCCGCACCGCGGCTTCGTGCTTTGCCGACGGTCACCAGAAACCCGGGATTAGCGGTGTCCGTTGCCAAAACATTGCTCTTCTTCATCTCATACAGCGAAAATGTTCCAGTCAGTTTTCCGTCTAGAAGGCTCAGCTTTGTTCCGACTTCGATGGACTGGCTGGTTTCGGGATCGAATATCCGGCCGGCGGCATCTGTGCCGATATTGGCGCGGAAGCCTTCGCCGTACACTGCATATAGGGAAATTGCGTCCGAGGCTTCGAAAACAAGACCTGCCTGTGGACTCAGCCGACTGGCTTTGCGTGCGCTCAGGATAGATGTAATCCGGTTGTTGGTTTGTAACTGGAAATCGTCATAACGCGCGCCGATCAGGTAGAAGCCTGTCGATTTCTGAATGTCCACCCTATTGGTTAGCCGTGCCGGAGTCGGCAAAGGAAATCGCCCATATGCGGGGTTTAAGATGTTGATGATGTTCGCGGCTAGATCAGAAGGGTTGCCCGAAACTGCGGGTGGACGGAAACGCCGAAAATCTTGGTCATTTTCGAACTTGTCATAGTCTGCCCCGAACAGAATTCGGTGTCGCATTCCGCCAAACTCAAATTCGCCGGAAACTTCTCCACGTACGACAAAATGTTCTGAATCATAAACCCGAGACCGGCGCTGGCGGGAGAGCGACTGACCGTCGACGAACAACTTCTGGCGAGAACGGACCAGTTCCGCATCGGACGATTGCCCGGTGAGCAAGGTGTCCCGGTGGCTCACACCGAGTTGCATGCTCCACTATCGTTGAAATCGTGCTGGAGCCGCAGTTGATGGCCTTCGGCTTGTGCTACATGGTCGCCATCGCCTGGCTCGCCTAAGAAGCGGCTACGCGGCACCGTCTTCAAATTGTTGTTCAGTACCACTATGCCCCGGTCAAAAGGTACAGCAACGCGCGTCCATTCCAGATCATAGGTCAGCCGGGTCTGGTCGCCCAGCCTAAGGCCCACAGACGGCAAAAACCCGCGGCGATTTGACCCGATCGTGTCCCGGAAACTATCCGCCTCTTCCGCATATCCGACCAAGCGGACGGACAGGTTCTGCCCGATCGCCAAATTGGCATCGGCCTCTGCGCGCAATCGGTCAAAGCTGCCATATTGTAACGCGGCCGTTCCAAAGCTGTTGCCATAGACAGGCTGTTTGGTGACAATGTTGATTGTCCCCCCAGGCTCGCCACGCCCCAACAGTGCAGCAGCAGGGCCTTTCAAAACCTCAATGCGTTCGATCCCCGCCACGTCACGTTGACCGCCAAAACCGCGCCCACCGTTAAAGCCGTTGACCAGATAGCCGCTAGGTAAATTCTCGTCACCGGCAAAGCCGCGTATGGCGAACGCGTCCCATAACCCGCCCAGCGTATTCTGCCGCGCGACGGAGGCGTTGAGATCGAGAGCATCGGTCAGCCGCAGGATGTTATTGTCCTCCAACTGCTTTGCGTCGATCGTTGCAATTGCCTGCGGAATTTCCTTCTTATCAAAATCGCCGCGATACGCCTGACGGATACCTGTCACCGTAATTTCAGCTTCGTCGATCTCTTCGGCATAGGCCGGAACTGGTGCGAGACATGAGATACCAGCCAGCAAAATGGGTACAGAACGCACGAATTCATCCTCTCAAGATCTCAGAAATCAGCGTGAATGTGATAGAATATCATCACATTGTCAATCCTCTGCCATGTGCAGCACAATTTGCGCATAGTCCGGCAAGCTTGACGTGCCGTTTTACTAAGTGGAATCTGCGGGATCGGGCCAGTGAACAACTGCAATGCTAGCGCCAACAGCTCTTCCCGGGCAATTGTGACTTTTGTGGGGTTTGGGATTGCGCGGACCAGTTCCAAAGCGGTGCGGATGAGTTCGCTCATCCGCTTTTAGGAGCGAGTTGAATACAAAGATGAGCGCAATACCAATCGCGTAAGCCGGCCATGCCCCATCCAAGGCTGACTTAAATGCTGGATTTCGACGATTTTTGCTTGGGCGTTCCAATCAGAACCCTGCTTAAAACGCAGGCTATATGGCCGCCTTTGGCAGCAAAGGCGCTATCGCATAAACCTTTGAAAACTGGAGCGGGCGAAGGGATTCGAACCCTCGACCCCAACCTTGGCAAGATTCAGCTCTATGAAATTTCCGTTCTAAATCAGGTGCTTATAAAGCTCTTGAAAAATCCGAACACGATCCGAACATTTTTAAAAGCAGTACGCCTAGAATGCTTTGTGCTTAATGTTTTAGTGGCAGCTTTGCGCCCAACTACAGTTAACAAAAGCGCCAGCTGGCTCCCCCATAAGCGGACATTGCATGGGCAAGATTGATATGGCTGACTTGCTGGATGATCGGGACAGGCAGCTTTCAGGACCAGTGGCGCAATAAACACCCATTCGCTCAACTCCGGCCGGAATGCCAACTGCGCATCTAATTCCTGTCGCTTTGATCCGCATGTAAATTTCGATAGCAGATCAACTTCGCAACATTTTCCACATATCCTTAGGCATCAGCCATGCATTGACCCTGCATCTCCACAAGGAGCGGTTTCGGTCTGGATCGTGGCATGGTGGATGGCGAACCTGCTTTCGAGCATTTCTGCAAGAGCGCGACGTGTGGCTTCGGCATCGGCTCCGTCGGCTAATGCGACATGGGCGGTCAGGCTGGCGTCATCACCGGCAACCGACCACAAATGAAGATCATGCACGCCCGCGACGCCCGCGGCTTCATTTATTGCCGCGCGGATCGCTTTCAGGTCGAACCCGCGAGGGACGCCTTGCAAGAGGATGTGGGTTGTATCGCGAAGCAAGACCCAAGTACGCGGCAACACCCACAGGCCGATACCGATAGCAACAATTGGATCAATCCAGTTATAGCCGGTCAGATAGATGGCAACTGCCGCTGCGATCACGCCGAGCGAGCCGAGCATATCAGCCCACACTTCAAGATAGGCTCCTTTGACGTTGAGGCTGTCATCTTTTCCGCCCGCCAATACCCGCATAGAAATGAGGTTCACAACAAGTCCGATGGTCGCGACCGTCAGCATCCCGACAGATTCAACCGGCTTGGGGTCGAAGAAACGACCGATGCCCTCAATCAGCACATAACCCGCAACCGCAAAGAGCAAGATTGCATTGAATGCGGCAGCCAGAATTTCAAAACGGCGATAGCCAAAGGTGCGTTTGTCATCAGGTGGCCGCTGGCCGATTTTGACCGCAGCAAGCGCAATGGCGAGTGCAGCGGAGTCCGTGAACATATGCGCAGCATCGGAGAGCAACGCGAGGCTATCGAACAGAAACGCGCCCACCAATTCTGCAACGAGAAAAACGGACGTGAGCGACAAAGCGATAGCAAGCCGTCTGGTGCTGGCCCCCGCGCCATGATTGTGGCCAGCGTGTCCCCCGTCATCCTGTCTGTGATCTTCGCTCATGCGACTGCTTCCTTGTAAATGACTTCATTTTGCTCTTCCCGCCTATGGATCAACCGGTAGAGCGCAGGCAGCACGATCAAAGTCAGTATCGTCGAGGAGAGAATCCCGCCGATGACAACACTGGCGAGCGGACGTTGCACTTCTGACCCAGCACCCACATTGAGCGCCATCGGCACAAAGCCCAATGAGGCGACAAGCGCGGTCATCAACACCGGACGGAGCCGGGTGAGCGCGCCCTCCCGGATCGCTGCATCAAGGTCCATCCCGCGTTCGCGCAAGTCTTTGATGAAGGACAGCATGACAACGCCGTTCAACACCGCGACGCCAGACAGTGCAATGAAGCCGATGCCAGCCGAAATCGACATCGGAATGTCGCGCAGCGCCAAAGCCGCAACGCCGCCAGTGAGTGCGAGCGGCACGCCCGAGAATACGATGGCCGCGTCTTTGGCAGACCCGAACAGCGTGAACAGCAACCCGAAAATCAGAAGCAATGCGAGTGGCACCACGATCTGAAGCCGTGTGGCTGCCGACTGCAATTGTTCAAACGTCCCGCCATATTCGACATAATAGCCTTCGGGCAGCGTTACCTCTGCATCAATCTTGGTCCGCAGCTCAGCGATGAACGACCCCAGATCTCGTCCTCGAACATTCGCAGTGATCACCGCGCGGCGTTTGCCATTTTCGCGGCTGATCTGGTTGGGGCCAACCGAAAGCTCAACGTCGGCGACTTGCGCCAGCGGCACGAAGCCCGCCGCGCCGTCGCCGCCAATGGGGATTGGCAGGCTGCCAAGCGCATCGACGTTGGTGCGTAGCTCCTCAGGCAGGCGGACGACGACATCGAAGCGCCGGTCGCCCTCGAATACTTGTCCCGCCGCTCGTCCGCCCGTTGCGGTTGCGACGGCATCCTGTACATCGCTCATGTTGATGCCGTAGCGGGCCAGCATGTCTCGTTTGGGCGTCACGGCAAGGACGGGCAGGCCCGTTACTTGCTCGATCTTCACGTCCTCGGCACCGGGGATGGACTCGACAACCTCCTCGACGGCGCCGCCGCTTTCCAGCAATTGGTCGAGATCGTCACCGAACAGCTTGACCGCAACGTCCGAACGAACGCCTGCAATGAGCTCGTTCATCCGCATTTGCACTGGCTGCGTGAATTCGTAATTGTTGCCGGGAATCTGTTGAA
>JAJTFR010000157.1 GCA_021298455.1 Sphingomonadales bacterium
ACTCTTAATCAGCGGGTCCTAGGTTCGAGCCCTAGTGCGTCCACCACTTTCTCTCTTATCATCGCCGTTCAATCGCGGAGCTTTCACGCGTGAAGCAAATATCAAATTTGCTCGAAACCTGCGTATGACAAATTCCTTGCCTTCGTATGACAAACTCCTTGCCAAATTGAATCGGACATATCAACCTATCCTCGGGGAAACAGAATAAACGGGGAGGAAATAATGAAATACAAGCAGTTTGCGACGCTTGCCTATCTTTCGGCAGCATCAGCCGCGATGGCTTTTGCGATGCCCGCCTGGGCACAGGATGACAAAGAAAAGGAAAGCAACAGCGGGATCGCTGAAATTGTCGTGACCGCGCAAAAGCGCGAAGAAAATGTTCAGGATACGCCGATTTCGATCGTCGCACTAACGTCCGATGCGCTCGATCAGAAAGGCGTCAACTCGATCAACGATCTGTTCACCGGCGCGATACCCTCGGTAAGAACGGCGCCGTTTGTCGGCCGTGCTTCGGCAGTATCGATCGGCATGCGTGGGCTTGTTCCGGTGGACGCCACGCAGGTGACGCGCGACCCTACCGTCGGCATTTACATCGACGGCGTCTATCTGGGCCGTGTCTCCGGCCTTGGCATGGAATTGTCCGATGTCGAGCGGATCGAGGTATTGCGGGGTCCGCAAGGCACATTATTCGGGCGCAATACGATAGGCGGCGCTATCAGCGTTGTGACGAAAAAGCCGAGCGGCGAAATGGAGGTCGATTTCCGCGCCGGTATCAGCAACTATCGCGGTCGATCGATGGCAGCACATGTCAATCTGCCCGAAGCTGCCGGATTGAGTTTCAAGGTTGATGGCCTGATCGAAAGTCGCGGTGGGCTTGTCAAAAACCCGCTTGCCGGTTCCAAAGACTATACCGAAATCGAGAAATATGGCTTCAAGATTTCCGGCCTTTGGCAAATCGCGGACAACTTCTCGCTGCTTTATGCTTGGGATCTGTCACGTGACAACCCAACAAGCAACTATCAATACATCACCGCAACGGATCAATCGGCAGCGGTTCGTCCAAGCTTTATCACGCTCGATACTGGCCGGGTTCGCACAGCGCGGATCGGGGTTCCGGTACTCGAAAACCCGCAACGCGCCGAAGGCCATAGCGTCACGGCCGAGTGGGATTTGGGGAATGCGCTTACGATCCGTTCAATTTCGGCTTGGCGCAAGCTTGCGTCGGTCCAATGGGATCAGGATGTGGGCGCACTCACCACATGGGGGCCGAACCGTCGGTTCAGCCGTCTGAGCTACGCCCGAGTTGATCAGGATCAATTCAGTCAGGAGTTGCAACTCATTGGCGATGCTGGCGACTTTAAATATGTGTTTGGTGGCTATTATTTCAAAGAAGATGGCGCCGATACGGCCACTGTATTCAGCGCAGGCACGCTGAATGCCACCAACAACGGGATTACCCTGTTCCCTGCCCCCACCGCCGACGCAGGTACGCGTGTTCCCGACCGGGCGGCTGAGGTGGCAATCAAGTCCAAGGCATTGTTCGGACAGGCCACCTGGTCGCCATCGTCTATTGCTGGGCTGCACCTGACCGGCGGACTTCGTTATACCGATGACGAAAAGAACGGTCGATTGACCTTCATTGCGGGGGCAGTCCCCAACCTCATCTTCAACTTTGCCTCAAGCCGCGTCGATCCGATGGCGAACCTTGCTTATGATTTCAGCGAGGATATTACGGCCTATGTAAAGTGGAGCCGCGCCTATCGCGCCGGCGGGGCCAATACGCGTTCGTCGATCCTGCGTCCCTTTGGCGAAGAAGAACTGACCGCCTGGGAAATCGGCATGAAGGCGGATCTGTTTGACCGCAGAGCACGGATCAACATTGCCGCCTATGACAGCAAGCTGACGGGCCAACAGGTCGACTTCATCAACCCGGCATTTATTTCGAATACCGAAACGGTGAACGCGCCCGAAAAACGCAAGGTCCGGGGCGTGGAGCTTGACGTGACACTGGCACCGGTTGACGGATTGCTGCTGTCTGCCAACTATGTCTACACCGACGCACCCACGACGCCTGTGCGCAATATCTTCAGTGGTGCAATCGAACAGATCAGGGCAAATTTCACGCCCAAGCATGCGGCTACCTTTGCCGTCGACTATCGCTTCCCGCGCTTTTCCTTCGGGCAATTGCGCGCGAACATGAACCTCGATACGGCAGGGAATTATTACGCGAACGGCACCGTCAACTTTAAAGCCGAGAAGGCGATGCTCCTTGGTGGCCGTGTGACGCTGGGTGATATCAGCTTCCTCGACAATGATCTGGAGTTCGCTCTGTGGGGCAAAAATCTGACCAATACGCGCTATAATCTGTTTGATTTCCGCGTTGCCGGCCGAAATACGGCCACGCAATATAATGATCCGCGCACATATGGTTTTGAAATGCGTGCGCGTTTCTAACGGACGTTGAAGAGCGAGGGGTTCCCGATGAAGACATGGATTTGCGGATTGGTGGCGATTGCCATCGCATCGTCACCGGCTC
This sequence comes from Sphingomonadales bacterium, assembly GCA_021298455.1. GTDB lineage: Bacteria > Pseudomonadota > Alphaproteobacteria > Sphingomonadales > Sphingomonadaceae > Sphingorhabdus_B > Sphingorhabdus_B rara. Next base: position 2,537 of record JAJTFR010000157.1, read on the forward strand.
AGGCTGAAAACATCCTGATCACCAATGACGACGGCCTGACCAGCAACCTGAAGGCGCTTTATACCGCACTGAAGGCTCAAGGTCATGACGTGATCGTCTCTGTTCCCTGTCAGGGTCAGAGCGGCATGGGTGCTGCCATTAAATTCATGCGTCCATTGGGACCCCTTGCCACAAATTGCTTGAATGACGCCGCCAAGGCCGGTGATCCCGGCGTTGGCCCGATGACCCGGGCGGGTTTTGAAATCGACTTTCACTATGTCGACGGAACGCCCGTAATGGCAACATTATATGGCCTCGACGTGCTGGCACAGACACGGTGGAGCAAAATGCCCGACCTTGTCATTTCCGGACCGAATGAAGGCCGCAATGTCGGCACGATGATCGTGTCGTCGGGAACGGTCAGCAACGTTCAATATTCGACGGCACGCGGCGTGCCTTCGATCGCCGTGAGCGCGGGTACCAACAGCGTGGACAATGCAAAGCTGGCCAACCCCAATTCGGCACTTGTCGCGGAACGGACCGCTGAGCTGGTAGGGAAGCTGTTTGCGAACAAAGCTAAGGGCGCTTTGCTGCCGACTGGGATCGCCCTCAATATCAACCTGCCCGATGATGTTGCCAAGGCCAAATGGAAAGCGACACGCATCGGCAGTTACGAGATTTATGATATCCGCTTTACCGCCGACATGGGAAAAAGCGAGGCGGCCGCAGCCTTTGGCCTTGGAGGCGTGCACAAGCCGGGAATGGTATTGGGCTTCAACAAAACCCCTCCCCGCGCTGACCAATCGGATGACGAGGCCGGTGTTTCCCTGACCCACATCTCCATCAGTGCTGTCCAGATTGGGTATGAACCTGGCGCGCGGCAAAACCCGGATAAATGGCTACGCAGGCTTATAAAGAAGCTGGACGGGAAATAGGCAGCCGCCACTATACCTATTCGTCCATCTCCCGCTTTACTCTGGCCTCACCCATCTGGCGTTCGTGCAGAGTGATCCTTTGTGCTTTTGTCCAACCTCGTGCGATCGCCGCAAGCCTTTGATCACGCGCGGGATGGGTCGGCGTTTCCCAATTCTGGGCATATTCAGATGCAACAAGCTGGGCCTCCTGAAGCGTAGCCCCCATACGATAAATCAGAAATCCGGAAAACTCGTCCGCCTCCAATTCGCGGGCTTTGAAATTCTGGTCATACTCGAAGATATGGCCGAGCAAATGGTGCCCAATTTCATGCAGAATTACAGAAATTTGTGACCATTTGGGCGAGCCATAGCTACTTATTTCGCGAATGAAGGCGGGATTATAGTAAATCACTCGATGCCCGCGCTCATCCATCGTTGCCAGTGCATTTGGAATGCGTGCCGCCTGTTGCACGAAATTGCGGGTTAGGCCGGCATGCTCCATGATGTGGTCGATAACAGCGTCGACGCTGTTATCGTCATGGTCGACCGGCTCCAGCCTTTCGCTCGACTCCGGTTTTCCAGCATGATCAAATGCCAGCATCTGTGGTGGCTGTTGGGCCTGTGCGAACGATGGCCATGGAAACCCTGCGCAACAGACCGCCAACAGCAGCAACCGCACAATAGACGGCATTGCGACATGCAAGAGCGACGGGCGAGGGTTCGCCCCAAATTGCCCATGCGAACTTGACCCGAAGCTTTTCATTGGAAGCTCGAGGCTATCTCAGCCAGCGTCCGATACTAACAATTATCGAAGCCAATTCGGCACCATCGGG
>JAJTFR010000158.1:0-4259 GCA_021298455.1 Sphingomonadales bacterium
AAAAGAGATGGAGAAGAGCGTTGGATTTTGGGGTATCGAGAACTCAGTCCTTCTGAAAAAGAAAAAGCCGGTGCGAATGCGGCAGGGTTGTCCTGGGCTCCTCAAACAATTGTCGACGAACAGGCGACGATGTCTTCGCTAATAAGCTTCTTCGCCGACCGCCTCAAAGTCCAGCAGCGCGAGGCTGGCGTCCGGCATGACCTGATCGATGCGGTGTTCGCCCTTGGCGGAGAGGACGATCTCGTCCGCCTGCTCGCGCGGGTGAAGGCTTTGCAAGGCTTTGTCGGCACCGATGAAGGCGCGAACCTGCTCGCGGGCTACAAGCGCGCGGCGAACATATTGAAGCAGGCAGACGTCGCCCCGGTGCAGGCCGGGGCCGCTGGAGGCGCTACTCAAACCGCACAGGATAAACCGACGGCGGCCCCTGCCTCCGCAGGGGCGACGGAATTAGCCCTGCTCTCTGCCCTCGACAGTGCCGAGCCCAAGGCCGTAGCAGCGATCGAGGCCGAGCAGTTCGAGGACGCCATGGCTGCGCTCGCCTCACTGCGCGCGCCGATTGATGCCTTTTTCGAAGGCGTGATGGTCAATGATCCAGATCCGGAAAAACGGGCGTTCAGGCTGGGATTGCTGGCACGGTTCCGCGACGCGGTTAGCCAAGTTGCTGATTTCTCCAAAATCGAAGGATAGGCCTGTCCTGTAAACTGCCGCGATTGATCTGGATCATGGCGGCCGGCCCCGAAAGTGCTTCTGGTGGGTTACCTCTTATAAGGAGACCCGCATCATGGCCGTCATGCACCGAATCCGCATTTTTCATGCATTTCTCGCGATCACCGTTCTTGCCGCTTATTTTTCCGCTGAAACCGGCCTGATCCACGCTTGGCTGGGATATGGCGTGGCGGCGCTTATCGCCTTCCGGTTGATTTGGGCATTGAGCGGTGCGCCGCAGCTCGGGCTGGAACGCTTTTATCCCTCGTTCAAGGACTTGCACCTAAAGGGCATCGCCACCCACCCCGCGATCAGTCGGCTGTTGCTAGCGTGCATCGCCCTTTCGGTCATCGGCGCGACGGGCACCGGGATAATGATAGACAAGGGCCGTTCATTACAACCGGCTTCGCTCAGTTCCTTGTCCTTCTCGGCCGAAAGCGAGGAAAGCGAGGGAAACGAAGAAAGCGAGGATGAGTCGGGCGAGGCCTATGAAGAGGCGCATGAGTTGCTCGCCAATCTGGCCATGGCTTTTGTGGTCATGCATGTCTTATATTTGTTGGCATTCAAGCGCCCCTTGGCGCGCTTCATGCTGTTTGCGAATAAATCCGCCAAATAATTCCCTTCTATGCTTGACTCTAAAGTGTTGCACTGCACAACGGCGCGCATCTTAGATGGCCACAAAGGATCCGGCTACGCGATGACCCAATATGTTTTCCGTTTTGGCGGCGGTGTCGACGACAATGGCGCAGGCAATAAGAACCTGCTCGGCGGCAAGGGCGCGAATTTGGACGGCATGGCCGCGATCGGCCTTCCGGTGCCCCCGGGCTTTACGATCACCACCGAGGTTTGCACCGCCTATTACGCCAATGGGGAAGCCTTTCCTGATGGCCTTGCTGATCAGGTCGCACATGGAATTACGCATATTGAAGGCATGACTGACAAGCGTTTTGGCGATCCTGCTGATCCCTTGCTTGTTTCGGTGCGTTCGGGCGCGCGGGTATCGATGCCGGGGATGATGGACACCGTCCTTAACCTTGGCCTCAACGATGTTACGGTCGAAGGGCTGGCAGCCTCATCTGGCGATGCACGCTTTGCGTGGGACAGTTATCGCCGCTTCATCCAGATGTATGCCGATGTGGTGTTGGGGCTAGACCATCATGCATTTGAGGATGCGTTGGAAATTGCGAAAGAGGATCGCGGGTTTTTTCTCGATACCGAATTGCAGGCCGATGATCTGATCGAACTGGTTGCTGAGTATAAAAAGCTGGTTGAGGCGGAATGGGGCAAGCCTTTCCCGCAGGATGTGCATGAACAGCTTTGGGGTGCCGTCGGCGCGGTATTTGCCAGTTGGGAATCGGATCGGGCCAAGGTCTATCGCCGTTTGAATGGCATTCCCGCCGATTGGGGCACTGCCGTCAATGTGCAGGCGATGGTCTTTGGCAATATGGGCGACACGTCGGCAACCGGCGTTGCCTTCACCCGCGACCCAGCGACCGGCGAAAATGCCTATTATGGCGAATATCTGATCAACGCGCAGGGCGAGGATGTTGTGGCTGGCATCCGCACGCCGCAATATTTGACCAAGGCTGCGCGCGAGGCGGCCGGTGCCAAGCCGCTGAGCATGGAAGAGGCGATGCCCGAGGCCTATGCCGAATTGGCGCGCGTGTTCGAGATACTCGAGCGGCATTATCGCGACATGCAGGATATCGAATTCACCGTCGAACGCGGCAAATTGTGGATGCTGCAGACCCGTTCGGGCAAGCGCACCGCTAAAGCCGCGCTCAAGATCGCGGTCGATATGGCAGCGGAAGGGCTGATCACCAAAGCAGAGGCGGTCTGCCGCGTCGATCCGATGGCATTGGACCAGCTTCTCCACCCGACCCTCGATCCGCAAGCACCGCGCGATGTGTTGACCAAGGGTCTGCCGGCATCGCCGGGGGCGGCATCGGGCAAGATCGTGTTCGATGCTGACACGGCGGAAAAATGGAATGACCGCGGTGAGGCGGCGATCCTGGTCCGTGTTGAAACCAGCCCAGAAGATATTCACGGCATGCATGCCGCGCGCGGCATCTTGACCGCGCGGGGCGGGATGACGAGCCATGCGGCCGTCGTCGCGCGGGGCATGGGCCGGCCTTGCGTTTCCGGTGCAGGCAGCCTTGCAATTGACAATGCGGCAAAGCTGCTGCGCGTCGCCGGACGGACGTTGAGCGAAGGCGATGTGATTACCATTGACGGCGCGACGGGCGAAGTGATGGCAGGGTCTGTCCCCACGCTGCAGCCGGAACTGGTCGGCGATTTTGGCACGCTGATGGAATGGGCCGATGGATCGCGCCGGATGAAGGTGCGTGCCAATGCCGAAACGCCGCTGGATGCGCAGACCGCGCGCGATTTCGGCGCGGAAGGCATCGGGCTTTGCCGCACCGAACATATGTTCTTTGATGCAAGCCGGATCACCGCCGTGCGGCAGATGATTTTGGCCGAAGACGAACGTGGTCGCCGCGCGGCGCTGGAAAAACTGCTGCCTGAACAGCGCAAGGATTTTGTCGCGATCTTTGAAGTGATGGCGGGGCTGCCCGTTACCATCCGCTTACTCGATCCGCCGCTGCATGAATTCTTGCCGACGCAGGAGACCGATTTTGCAGAGGTCGCCGAGGCGGCCGGCGTTGGTATTGAAACGCTGAAACAACGGGCGAACGAACTGCATGAATTCAACCCGATGTTGGGCCATCGCGGTTGCCGGCTGGGCGTCACCTATCCCGAAATCTACGAGATGCAGGCGCGGGCAATATTCGAGGCTGCCTGTGCGCTCGAAACCGCGCCAGTACCCGAAATCATGATTCCCTTGGTTGCAACGAAGCGCGAGCTGGAACTGATGAAAGAGGTTGTCGACAAAGCGGCAGAAGCGGTCTTTGCCGAACAGGGCAAGCGCATCGAATATCTTGTCGGCACGATGATCGAACTGCCGCGCGCCGCGTTGATGGCCGATGAGATTGCAGAGGTTGGCGCTTTCTTCTCCTTCGGTACTAACGACCTGACGCAAACCACACTGGGCGTATCGCGCGACGATGCCGCGCGCTTCCTCATTCATTATGTGGATAAGGGCATCTATACGTCCGATCCATTCGTCTCGCTTGATGTTGAAGGCGTCGGCCAGTTGATCGAGATTGCGACAGCGAAGGGGCGTTCGGTGCGCCCCGAAATCAAGCTGGGCATATGCGGCGAACATGGCGGTGACCCCGCCTCGATCGCCTTCTGCGAAAAGACCGGCCTCGATTATGTCAGCGCCTCGCCCTATCGCGTGCCTATCGCCCGTTTGGCAGCGGCGCAGGCGGCCTTGCGTAGGGCGTAACCATGGGATAGCAGCCTCTTTGAGGGAGAGGCATTCATGAAGCCATGGTTACGATATGCGTTTTGCATCCTTTTGGGTGTCGGGGGCGGAACCGCCGTAGCCGTACACCAAGTGCGCGGTGCCGATCTTGGCCGGCAAGTCACCAATGGGCCATGGAGCACCAACACCGATAATGGCACCGCCGACGCCTCGGCGTTGAGCCGCG
>JAJTFR010000158.1:4340-8210 GCA_021298455.1 Sphingomonadales bacterium
GCCTCGGCGTTGAGCCGCGCCCGTGTTGCGCTTTTCGGCCTACTCGCGCTGCCCGCGAAGGAGGCGATGTATTACCGTGCGGAAAGCGATAGCGCCGGCGCTCCGCTCAACGGCAGTTGCACCTATACCGTCAGCGGCGGCGAAATGGATGCGCGCTGGTGGAGTATCACGCTTTACAAGGGCGAAGGTTGGCTGGTGAAAAATGAGGCAAACCGCTGGTCGGTGGGCGGCAATGCGCCGGCACGCGATGCGAGCGGCAACTGGTCGTTCACAGTTTCGCCTGAAAAGCCCGAAGGCATTTGGCTGCCAACCGGGCGGACGCCGCAATTTGACCTGACGTTGCGTATCTATCACCCGCGCGGTGCACTAATCGACAATCCGGCAAAAGCCACATTACCCGTCATCAAGAAGGAGCGCTGTGCATGATTCGCAATTGGCTCTTTCCCATCGCCGCAGGTCTGATCGCCGCAACGATCGCCTGGCAGGGCACTTTGGTTGCAACGCCTTATGTGCTGATGTCCACCGCAATGAAGCGCATCGGGCAGGGCGCGCCGGTGAACAGTTTCGGATTTGGCGAAATGGCAACAGCTGATCGCCAGCCGATTGTGCGGCCCAGCCCCGATCTCAGCTATTCGACTTGCGTTTTTGACCTGTCGAAGGGACCGGTTCTGGTTGATGTTCCGTCTGTGCCGGGACGTTATTGGTCGGTCAGCATTTTTGATGCCCGAACCGACGTCGCCGCGGTCCGCAGTGATCGCGATACCGGCGTAAAGCCCGCAAGGTTGGCGCTGTTGCGCGAAGGACAAAAGGCCCCGGCAGGGTATGATGCTGTGCAATTGAGCTATGACAAGGGGCTGGCGCTGATCCGCATCCTGTTATCGAGCCCGTCGGACTTTGCCGAAATCGACGCGATCCGGCGCACCGCGACGTGCCGTGTCGCAAAAGCAAATTAAGGGCTTGCGAATCCGCCGGCGCGAGCCTATTGGCACGCCTCCACGCACCCATAGCTCAGCTGGATAGAGCACCAGACTACGAATCTGGGGGTCGGACGTTCGAATCGTTCTGGGTGCGCCATTTTCCTCTCCTTGTGCGAGAGTTGCCCCGAAAATGTCCTCAACAGCGAAATCCGCAATCGTGCTGCTGTCAGGCGGGCTCGATTCCATGGTTGTTGCCGCGCTGGCTCGTGAGGCGGGCTATGCAGTGCATGCGCTGACGATTGACTACAACCAGCGGCACCGGGTCGAACTGGAAAGCGCCGCGCGCATTGCCGCGCATCTGGGCGCTGCCGAACATATCGTCCTGCCGCTCGATCTGACCCGCTTTGGCGGATCGGCGCTGACGTCCGACATTGCCGTGCCCAAACATGGCGTCGACGAAAGCGGCATACCCGTCACCTATGTGCCGGCGCGCAATACCATCTTCCTTTCGCTGTGCCTTGGCCTTGCAGAGGCGCGCGGCGCGCATGACCTGTTCATCGGGGTCAATGCGCTCGATTATTCCGGCTATCCTGATTGCCGCCCTGAATTTATCGCGGCGTTTGAAACGATGGCCAATTTGGCGACAAAGGCCGGGGTTGAGGGTGCCCAATCCGGGGTAAAGGGTTTCACCGTCCACACCCCGTTGCAGCACATGACCAAGGCTGAAATTGCGCGTGAAGCGCACCGGCTGGGCCTTGATGCTGGGATGAGCTGGTCTTGCTATGATCCTACGCCCGATAACAAAGCATGCGGCCAGTGCGACGCCTGCCGCCTGCGGGCCAAGGGCTTTGCCGACGCTGGCTTACCTGATCCGACAATTTACGCATGAGCTACGCGGTCAAGGAAATCTTCCTGACATTGCAGGGCGAAGGCGTGCATGCCGGGCGGCGCGCTGTCTTCCTGCGCTTTGCCGGATGCAATTTGTGGAGCGGCCGTGAAGAGGATCGGAGCAGCGCAATCTGCCAGTTCTGCGATACCGACTTTGTCGGCATGGATGGTGAAAATGGCGGTCGTTACGAGGCGACCCCGCTCGCCGCGCTGGTTGCCGGCCTATGGGGGGAAGGGACCGCGCACCGCTATATCGTGCTGACTGGCGGTGAGCCCATGTTGCAGGTCGATGATGCGATCATCGATGCGTTGCACGCACAGGGTTTCACGATCGCGATTGAGAGCAACGGCACCTTGCCTGTCCATCCCGGAATTGACTGGGTGTGCGTCAGCCCCAAGGCAGGCAGTGATGTCGTGCAGCATCGCGGGAGTGAGTTGAAGCTGGTCTGGCCGCAGCCGGGCAGCGACACTGCCGCGATGGAGCAATGGGCATTCGACCATTTCCTGATCCAGCCGCTGGACAGCCATGATGCAGCGCGCAATGCTGGCAACCGTCAGGCCGCGATCGACTTTGTCCAAGCCAATCCCAAATGGCGGCTTTCGCTTCAAAATCACAAGGCTTTGGGGCTGCCCTGAACGGCTTCGTAAACCCCTTTGACTCGCTGCAACGATGGTGACAATATCATCGACGGAGAGAATGAAGGGGAGAGAGATTATGGCGTCAAAGGCGCAACCGATGATCCGTCGGGCCGAGCTGAAGGGCTATGGCAAGCGGATGAGCACCCACATTGCCTATGCGCTGGTGATTTACACACTCGCACTGATCTTTGAAGTGTCGCCGATGATCAAGGGATCGGGAATGGCGATCTGGCCTTATTTCCTGCTCGTATTCCTTGTTGGGTTGGTGATTCTTCCCTGCCGCAATTTTGAAAAGCGCTGGCAAATGCTCGAAGTCAGCGGTGAAGATGATCTGTCTGCCCAGTTTAAGCGTGAGGTAAGGGGTCTTTGGCTGTGCGCCATCGGTGCTCCGACCGCGCTGATGGCGATCATCTGGATCATCCCCTGATTGACCCGTCTTCGCCCCCGTCCTAAGCGGGGGCATGCTATCCCCAAATGAAGCGCTCGATCGCGCAGTAAAACTCGTCGAACAGGCTCAAAAGGCCGGTGCCGACGCCGCAGATGCCGTTTATAGCTGCGATGCCTCCACCGAGGTGCAGGTGCGCCTTGGTGCGCTGGAAGATGTGGTGCGGTCCGAGGGCGAAGAGATTGGTCTGCGCGTATTCCTGGGGCAGCGCTCCGCCACCATCTCCTCGTCGAGCATGAACCCGGACGTGCTGAAAAGCCTTGTCGAGCGCGCGCTGGATATGGCGCGTGAGGCACCCGAAGACCAATATGCAGGGCTTGCACCGCAAGACATGCTTCTGAAAGGCGCGGTTCCGGACGTTGATAGCGACGACGGGCTCGATCCCGATCCGCAATCATTGCGTGAAGCGGCGCTTGCCTGCGAAGATGCAGCGCGCGCCGTTGCAGGCGTCACCAATAGCGAAGGCGCGGGTGCAAGTGCCGGGCGATCCATCTTCGCCCTGGCCACCAGCCATGGCTTTGCAGGTGTCAGCCATGCGTCGGGCTATGGCATTTCGGCAAGTGTGCTCGCTGGCGAAGGCGATGCCAAGGAACGCGATTATGACTGGCGCTCGGCCCGCCACCGTGCCGATCTCGCTTCCGCCGAATCTGTTGGCCGCCGTGCTGGCGAACGGGCCGTGCGACGCATCAACCCCGGTGCGATCAAAAGCGGAGCGTTGCCTGTAGTGTTTGATCCGCGCGTCGGCGGGTCGCTTGTCGGCCATTTGATGGGCGCGATTAGCGGTGCGTCGATCGCGCGCAAGACCAGCTTCCTGCTTGAATCCGAAGGCGCGCAGCTTTTCGATAGCGGGCTGAGCGTCGTCGACGATCCGCTCCGCCTGCGCGGGCTCGGCAGCCGTGGCTTTGATGGCGAGGGCCTGCCCACGGCACGCCGCGCGATTATCGACAAGGGCGTGCTGACCGGATGGCTGATGGAAAGTGC
>JAJTFR010000159.1 GCA_021298455.1 Sphingomonadales bacterium
CAGAATCGGTACTGGCACTGCATATGGGTCAGGCATCGATGCAGGAACTGCGCCGTCTGGCCGAGAGCGGTGAGTTAGCGGTTCCGGTTGTGACTGCCGCAACCAGGACCAATGCACCGCAGCCTTTCTCGGTCTAATCCGTGATTGACGGCTGGACGCATCCACTAAGGCTCAACGCTGATCCCGGAAGGGTGGTCGTAAGGCCGTTTCATCTTGCCTGGCAGGCATCCGGGCCGGATCTCAGTCGGGTGCAGAAACTGGCACAAGCCATCACTGCGCTCGATAGTCGAACCGTGCGCGGCGAGCTCGGTGTCGTGCTGGGTGATTTTGCCGAACGACACTGGCAGATTGAGGATGTTTTCGAGCGTCGGTTTATAGAGATCAGCCCAAAATTGGGGCTATCCGGCCCTGAACCCCGCCCGGAAATGCGCAAGCTGATTGGTGCTTATTTCTGCCATGAATATAGCTACGCCGCCGCAGCGCTGATGAACCCGACCGTTGTTCGCCACCCTGACCAGTCGGGCTTGCAGAACGGAAGCGTCAGGATCGTGCTTGCTTTGCGCGCGGTGGGTGAGGGGCATATTTCGACCATTGCATTTCGTGAGGCAATCATCGCCGAAGGGCGCGACCTGCAACTGCATCCCGAGCCGCTGTTCGCAACTGCTGCGCTGCTTGACCATGAGACCGAACAGGAGATCGTTGCGCCGGTCGTGCGCCGCCACCCCGACAGTTCGATTTCGGGGACAGTCATTTTCCCGATGACCGAAGCGCAGCGCAACGGGCTGGAAGATTTGCGGCTTGTCGAATTCACTCACGATGATGGGCGGCGCGAGTTTATCGGCACTTATACCGCTTATAGCGGCCATTCGATCGGCTCTGAATTGCTGCGGACTGATGATTTTGATCGCTTCAGACTGTCGCCGATCAATGGCGATGCTGCCCGAAACAAGGGGATGGCGCTGTTTCCTCGCAAGGTTGACGGCGAATATCTCATGCTCGGCCGACAGGATGGGCAAAATCTCTACCTGCTGCACTCAGATCGGTTGGATTTTTGGGAGGGGGGCCAGTTGCTTCTCGAACCCCGCTACCCATGGGAGTTTATCCAGATCGGGAATTGCGGCCCGCCAATTGAGATCGACGAGGGCTGGTTGGTGCTGACACATGGCGTTGGCGCAATGCGCAAATATTCCATCGGTGCGCTTCTGCTCGACAAGGATGATCCCAGCATCGTGCTCGGCCGATCGGTGCAGCCTATTTTGTCCGCAGTGGATGAAGACCGGGAGGGCTATGTGCCCAATGTGGTCTATACTTGCGGCGCGATCCGTGTCGGTGCCGACCTTTTTCTGCCATATGGCGTTGCCGATAGTTCAGTCTGTTTCGGCTTTTTTCCCATCAACTCGATTTTGGCATCGATGCACGGTTGAGGCAAAAATTGTGGTGGTGCGAAACTTTATCGTGCGACCACTGTGTAACCGAAATTTAGACTGTTTGACTTTCGCTCCCAAAAAATCCCCAGTTGTCAGGGCTGGCGGTTCATTCTCCGGTTTTTCGTCCTTGGGCGATGTCAGACCGCATCGGCATGAACCTGAGTTTCGCGGTGAACCAGCAGGGCTTGCCAGATCGTCGCAGCCACCGTTTCCGGTTCAAATGGCTTTGTGATCAGATAGGTTGGCTCGGGCCGTTCGCCCGTTAGCAAGCGTTCGGGAAACGCCGTAATGAAAATGACCGGCAGCATTTCGTGAGCCAGGATATCGCGAACGGCGTCGATGCCGCTCGATCCGTCGGCAAGGCTGATGTCGGCCAGAACAAGTTCAGGGTGCATTTCCGAAGCGTGGCGCACGGCTTCATCGCGGGTGCGCACGATGCCGGTGACTTCATGATCGAGCGATTCCACGATGCGTTTCAAATGGAGGGCGATGATCGGTTCATCCTCAATGATCATCACCCGTGCCGTAAGCTGGTCATTGATTGCAGAGCGCGCATCGGCGACATTTGCTTTGATTGCATCGGTGTCGATGTCCAGAATGGTTGCGGCTTCTTCGGCCGAGAAGCCTTCAATTGTAGTCAGCAGGATCGACTGGCGCGCCTCTATTGGCAAATTGCCGACCACGCCGTCCGCAAGTTGGATCAATGAGATCATTGGCGGGTTCCATAATTTATGAAAGATCCGGAAAAGCTCAACTTTCGGGGTGCTGTCACGACTAAATGACCCGGGCTCTGCGATCAGAGCTTCCAACGTTTCCCTGACCGCGGTGTCCCCTACAGATTGTGACCCGGTTAAGGTCCGGGCATAACGCCGCAAGTAGGGCAATTCTGTTTGCACGGCATCACGTAATGACATGAGATTTCCTCTCGATTGTCTCATTATAACCGATCGAAATTTTTTTTGTTCCCGCCCTCGGAACATTTTCATGGGTAACGCATTTTTACTCGAAGTGAGACCGCCAGTTTGCGATTGTGGCAAATGGAAAGAGGGCTATCGGCCAACCCGGGTTTTCGCTGCCATCTGCCTAATTTCAGGCCGATGGCAAAAAGGGGCGTGATGAATGAACAAGAATAAAAATGATGGAGAGAAGGTCAGCAAGGTGCGCACAGAGTCAGCATTCGACCCGGTTGAGGCTGCACTGAAGCAACTTTATGATCAGGTTGCATCCGAATCCATTCCTGATGATTTCATGGCTTTGCTCGACCGTCTGGACGGGCAATCGGGCCCGGCGAAGCGCAAATAACATGGCGGAAAACGCAGCAGGTCCCGTTGATGAACAACTGGAAGAATTCAGGGCGCAAATGATCGCCTTGATCCCTTCGCTGCGCGCATTTGCACGCGGGCTATGCCGCGACCGCGATCTTGCCGATGATCTGGCCCAAGAGGCGATGATGCGCGCATGGGCGGCGCGAAACAGCTTTACGCTGGGTACAAATTTTCGTGCCTGGATGTTCATGATCGTCCGCAACCAATTTTACACGAGCAAGCGCAAGAGTGCGCGATTGGCATCATGGGATCCCGAAGCAGCTGAGCGACTTCTGGTGCAACCCCCTAATCAGGAAATGCATTTCAATCTGCTCGATCTGGATAAGGCGCTCAATCGACTGCCGGTTCAGCAGCGTGAAATGCTGCTGCTGGTTGCTGGCGCGGGCATGAGCTATGAAGAGGCATCCGATGTTGCCGGGTGCAGTCTGGGGACTGTGAAAAGCCGCCTTGCGAGAGGGCGTGCGGCGCTGATGCGCTTGATTGAAGGGGAAGATTCGTCCGAACAACCGACCCCTTCGGCAAGTGGGGGGAATGTCGATGGCAGGGCGAACAATCCGCACTAACCTGATATGGGTTCTATTTGCGGCAATTTTCCCTTTGGTCACAATTACGGCCTGGCAGATATGGCTGGCCGTCGAAGACTCTCGCGAACTGGTTGCCAACCGCTTGCGTGCCAATGCTTGGTCCATTGCCGAAAGCGATCGTGATCCGTTCGTCATTGCCGGGCATTCGCTGTCGGTGCTCGCAGCGCAGCGAGATGTGCAGTTGATCGGCTCTGCTTGCAGCACAAATCTTGCGGGCGAACTGCGCGGTGCAACGGCGATTGTGAATTTCCTGCGCGTGGATGCCGATGGGAAGCTTCGCTGCGCAGTGCTGCCCTTTACTGATGGACAAGACATGTCGTCGGAAAACTGGTGGCGTGCGCGCAAAGGGCGGACTAGCCTCTATTTGGCCGAGCCAAAGGTCGGAACAATATCAGATCTGCCCGTGCTGATGATGGTGAGGCCGATAATGGCCGCAGATGGTGCCTTCAACGGCACAGTGAGCGCTACAGTCAGCATTGCCCAACTGCAACGTTCGATTGAGGCCAAGACATCCGCTAGCAGTGTGGTGTTCGTGGTCGACCGGCAAGGCCGACCGCTGGTGGGCGCCGGTCGCGCAGGTTTCGAGAAATTTGATCAGGTCGTGATGGCGCGCGAGCGGCCGCATATGTTGAGCGGGCGCGATGGAAAGCGCTGGACCTATGTGTCCGCTCCATTTTTCGCGGAAGAACTTTATATTGTTTATGCTGAACCTGCCAAAACGACTTGGAAATCAACATTATTTCGTATGTGGCCGAGCCTCTTACTTCCTCTTTTGGCGCTCCTGTTTACGGGGGTTGCGATATGGGTATCCACTCGGCATCTGATCCTGCGCTGGCTGCAAAGATTGCGCGATCTGACGGCGCGCTTTGCAAA
>JAJTFR010000160.1:0-4161 GCA_021298455.1 Sphingomonadales bacterium
CCGCAAGCGGGAAGGGGGATTTCCCCCGATCAGCCATGCCGTAACTTCCACACGGGGACAGCGGCGTCGGCCGCACCCTGATAGACATGGTCATAGCGCGATAGCGCCGCATCGACATCGGCCGGGTTCAACGGGGCGTCGGACACGAAACTGTCAAAACCGCAACGCTTCATGAATGCGATCTGATCTACCAGAACATCGCCCTGCGCGCGCAATTCGCCGGTGTAGCCAGCCTCACGCAGGATACGGGCTGATGAATAGCCTCTGCCGTCGCGGAATTTCGGGAAAGCAATCTCGACCAGCGTGAGCCGGGTGATATGCGGGATCAGCGCGCGGGCATCATCGTCGGATTCCAGCCGCACCGCCGTCGCGTTGGTCTGGCCCAGAAAGGCATCGAGCGTGACGCAGGGTTCTTCGCCATCAGCGTGAATATGCTCAACCATAGATAGCCTCCTTGAACGGCGCCATGCCGACGCGGCGATAGGTATCGACGAAACGTTCGCCACCTTCGCGCAATTCCTTATATTTTTCGGTGACGCGTTCGACTGCATCGACAATGCCGTCCTCGTCAAAGCCGGGGCCTGTGATCGTGCCAAGCGACACGTCTTCGGCACCCGATCCGCCGAGCAGCAACTGATAATTTTCGACGCCCTTACGGTCGACACCCAAAATGCCGATATGGCCGGCATGGTGGTGGCCGCAGGCGTTGATGCAGCCCGAAATCTTCAGCTTCAATTCGCCCAGATCGCGCTGGCGATCGAGATTTTCGAAACGCTTTGCAATCTTCTGTGCGATCGGGATCGAACGGGCATTGGCAAGGCTGCAATAATCAAGGCCCGGGCAGGCGATGATATCGCTGATCAGATCAAGATTGGCATCGGCAAGGTCCGCTTCGCGCAGCGCTTGCCAAACGGCATAAAGATCGCGCTTGGCGACATAGGGCAGCACGATATTTTGCGCATGGGTGACGCGCAATTCGTCAAAGCTGTATTTCTCCGCAAGGTCGGCCATTACGTCGATCTGCGCGGAGGAGGCATCGCCCGGAATGCCCTCAATCGGTTTCAGACTGATATTGACGATGGCATAGCCGGCCTGCTTGTGTGGCTTCACATTCTGGTCGATCCAGACAGCAAAATCGGGATCGCTGCGGTCGATATCGTCGCTGAGGCCTGCTTCGAACGGCGGCGGAGCGAAATGGGCGGCAATGCGCTCCAGCTCTGCAGCCGGCGGGTTAATGCCCAGCGTCTTCACATGCGCAAATTCTTCCTCGACCTGACGGCGATATTCATCGGCGCCAATTTCGTGGACGAGGATCTTGATCCGCGCCTTGTAGATATTGTCGCGCCGGCCATAGCGGTTGTAAACGCGCAGGCATGCCTCGGAATAGCTAAGGAAATCCTCAATCGGCACATAATCCTTGATCAGCGGTGCGATCATCGGGGTGCGACCCATGCCGCCGCCGACATAAAAGGCCGCGCCCAATTTGCCGTCGCGCGTCACCAGCTGGATGCCGATATCGTGGAGGCGCATCGCCGCGCGATCCTCGTCCGCTGCGATCACCGCAATCTTGAACTTGCGCGGCAAATAGCTGAATTCGGGGTGGAAAGTGCTCCACTGGCGCATCAACTCGGCCCAGGGGCGGGGATCGGCCACTTCGTCCGCCGCCGCGCCTGCATATTGATCCGAACTGATGTTGCGGATGCAATTGCCACTCGTCTGGATGGCGTGCATTTCGACACTGGCCAGATCGGCGAGGATATCGCCGGCATCTTCCAGCTTGATCCAGTTATATTGGATATTCTGACGCGTGGTGAAATGGCCATAGTCGCGGTCATATTTGCGCGCGATATGCGCCAGCATCCGCATCTGCCGGCTGTCCAGCGTGCCATAGGGAATGGCGACGCGCAGCATATAGGCGTGAAGCTGCAGATAGAGACCGTTCATCAGGCGGAGCGGCTTGAACTGGTCTTCGGTGATCTCGCCTGCAAGGCGGCGTTTCACCTGATCGCGAAATTCGGCGACGCGTGCATCGACGATCGCCTGGTCATAAGTGTCATATTTATACATGTCAGATCACCCAGTCGCCGACGCTCGGGTCGGCTGGTTTCAGCGAAAGGTCGAGGCGCACCGTTGGGCCAAGCGCGCGGACACGGTCCTTGATATGCGCAGGCCGCGGGCCTTCGGGTGTAGCCACCGCCTCAATGATATAAGGGGCGTTGACGCGGCGCGCACCTTCCTCGGCATGCAGAATGGCGTCGCCGCTTTCGCCCACATCGACGGCGTCCTCAACATGGATCGACCAGCTCTCGCCAGTCCACCAGGTTACCGCGCCCGAGGCGAGATCATTTCCTGTCAGCAATTTCAATTCAGATACTCCACTTCCCGGGCAATCGTCGCCAGCCGGTCTTCAGCATCGGCCATCATTACAACATCGCCCACAATGATGATGGCGGGAGAACGCACATTTTCGCGCGCGATCATATCGCCCAAGTCGGTCAAAAGGGTCCGCAGCGTGCGCCGGTCCTTGCGGCCGACACGCTCCAGCACGGCAACCGGCGTGTCGGGTGACAGGCCGTCGGAAATCAGTTTTTCGCAAATGGCGTCTGCAGTGGCGACGCCCATATAGATGACAAGTGTGCGGCCTTTGCCGGCAAGCCCTGCCCAATTCTGGTCGGTCAGCCCTTTGCATTGCCCTGCGACAAAGGTGACCGCGCTGGATGCATCGCGGTGGGTGAGGGGAAGGAAGCTTTCCGCCCCGCCTGCAATCGCCGCCGATATGCCGGGTATGACCTCAACCGGAACCGAGGCGTCGCGGCAGGCATCAACCTCTTCGCCGCCCCGGCCGAAGATGAACGGATCACCGCCCTTCAGCCGGACGACGGCATGGCCCGCCCGCGCTTCTTCAACAAGGATTGCATTAATCCCTTCCTGCGGGACCGAATGGCGGCTGCGCTGCTTGGCAACCGAGATAAAGCGGGCGTCGCCGCGCGCGAGTGCGAGGATCGCATCGTCGACCAGACCGTCATGCACAATCACATCAGCTGCCGCGATCAGCCGTGCCGCCTTGACCGTCAACAGGTCCGGATCGCCAGGGCCTGCGCCCACCAGATAGACTATGCCTTTTTTCATGAAGGGCAGAATGGCGGGCAACCGAACAAAGGTAAAATCAGAATAGGTTGGCCGGGGGATAGGGCGACTTTAGCCCCATGCCATATCCCGGCCACCGATACGCTGCGACGTTAGCTCGCCTTGACTTTCTTTTTCGGCTTTTTCGGCTTTCCGGCCTTGGGTGCAGCAGGCGTAACCTCGAATGCAGGCTGGCCGTCCTTGATGCGCACTGCCACCTCGCCGCCATTGACGAGCTTGCCGAACAGCAGTTCCTCGGCCAGCGGCTGTTTGATCTTTTCCTGGATCAGGCGGCCCATTGGTCGTGCGCCGTACAGCTTGTCATAGCCACGCTCGGTCAGCCATGCGCGGGCTTCGTCGTCGAGCTTGATGTGGACATTCTGGTCGGCCAACTGCAGTTCCAGTTGCAGGATGAACTTGTCGACGACCATCGCAACAACCTCGGTCGGCAGATAGGCGAACGGCACTATCGCATCGAGGCGGTTGCGGAATTCGGGCGCGAACAGGTTTTTCACCGCATCTTCGCCGGCGTCTTCCTTGCTGATATTATTCCCGAAACCAATGCCTTCGCGCGCCATGTCGGATGCGCCGGCATTGGTCGTCATGATCAGGATGACATTGCGGAAATCCACCGTCTTGCCGTGATGATCGGTCAGACGGCCATTATCCATCACCTGCAACAATATATTGAACAGATCAGGATGCGCCTTTTCGATCTCGTCGAGTAACAGCACGCTATGCGGATTCTGGTCGACGGCATCGGTCAACAGACCGCCTTGGTCGAAACCGACATAACCCGGGGGGGCACCAATCAGCCGGCTAACCGAGTGGCGCTCCATATATTCGCTCATGTCGAAACGCTTCAGCGGAATGCCCATAATGCTGGCCAACTGGCGCGCGACCTCTGTCTTGCCGACACCGGTGGGGCCGCTGAACAGATAATTGCCGATGGGCTTGTCCGGATCGCGTAGACCGGCACGGCTCAACTTGATCGCTGAGGACAGCACTTCGATTGCTTTGTCCTGCCCGAACACC
>JAJTFR010000160.1:4182-9533 GCA_021298455.1 Sphingomonadales bacterium
CACGCGCTTCAGATCCGCCTCAAGCGTACCCAGCGCGGTGCGGTCGTCAGACGATACCTGCCGGGGTGGGATGCGGGCGATGGTTGCGATCACGGCCTCGATTTCCTTGGGTGTGATCAGTTTGCGGCGCTTGGACGGCGGCACGAGCATCTGCATCGCGCCCACCTCATCGATGACGTCAATGGCCTTGTCCGGCAGTTTGCGGTCGTTGATATAACGCGCAGATAATTCGACCGCGGCTTTCAGCGCATCGGGGGTGTATTTCACCTTGTGATGCTCTTCAAACGCGCTGCGCAGACCAGCCAGAATCTTGACCGTATCCTCAAGCGTCGGCTCGTTCACATCGATTTTCTGGAACCGACGCAGCAGGGCACGGTCCTTTTCGAAATGGTTGCGGAATTCCTTGTACGTGGTCGATCCGATGCAGCGGATGGTGCCCCCCGAAAGCGCGGGCTTCAGCAGGTTGGATGCGTCCATTGCACCGCCGCTGGTCGCGCCGGCACCGATCACAGTATGGATTTCATCGATGAACAGGATCGCGTCGGGCAGCTTTTCCAGTTCGGAAACGACCGCCTTCAGCCGTTCCTCGAAATCGCCCCGATAGCGGGTGCCGGCAAGCAGCGCGCCCATGTCGAGCGAATAGATTACCGCCGGCAGCAACACTTCGGGCACCTGATGCTCGACGATACGCCGCGCCAGACCTTCGGCGATCGCAGTTTTGCCAACGCCCGGCTCACCCACATAAAGCGGGTTATTCTTCGAACGGCGGCAGAGGATCTGCACCGTGCGGTCAACCTCTTCGCTGCGTCCGATCAACGGATCAATCCGGCCCTGCTTCGCCTTTTCGTTGAGGTTGACGGTGAACTGTTCGAGCGCGGTTTCCTTGCCCTTCTTGTCCTTCGCGTCGGGCGCGGCTTCTTCTTTGCGTTCCTCGGCACCTTCAACCGGCTTCTGTTCGACCAGTTTGCCATCCTTGCCGATGCCGTGGCTGATATAGCTGACCGCGTCGAGGCGGCTCATATCCTGTTGCTGCAAGAAATAGACGGCATAGCTTTCGCGTTCTGAAAACAGCGCGACCAGCACATTGGCGCCGGTGACAACATCCTTGCCCGATGATTGCACATGCAGGATCGCGCGCTGTACCACGCGCTGAAACCCGCTGGTCGGCGAGGGATCGACATTGCCGCCGACTTTCAGGCTTTCCAGTTCATTGTCCAGATACTGGATTACCGCGTCGCTAAGCTCGCCAAGGTCGACGCCGCACGCCTGCATTACCTTTGCCGCTTCTTCATCGTCTATCAGCGCCAGAAGCAGATGTTCAAGCGTCGCATATTCATGCGCACGTTCGGCCGCGTTCTTGAGCGCATTGTGCAGCGTAGCTTCGAGGGATTCGGCAAAACTCGGCATTCAAAAAACTCCAACGCAGTATGACCGACTACCGGCCACCCCGCTTTCATCAATGTCGCCCTTTTGACGACGCATTTCAACTGCAGTTGCGGCGAATGGTAAAGATAGCGAAAAAAACCGGTCGAAAAGTACGCGGGTAGTAGTGTTTGGTGTCACGAACCTTTGCTGAACAGGGCATTGGCGGCGCTGCGATGGCTTGTGGCAGCGGCCATTTTTGCCTCGCACCGGGCGATTTCTGTCTTCAGCGCGTCGATCCGGTCCTGAAGCTCATCCACCGATAGCCGGTCGATATCCTGCTTCAACACAATCGCAACCGGGTCTTCGGGCCGCTTGGCGAAAAGCTCATCCAGATCCATCGCTTCTTCTCCTGCCTGCAGCTATTGGCCCTGACCGGAAAATGGGGCTTGAGCCTGGCCTTGTCAATTCTTGCAGGCGGTGGCACGCAACATGCTGGAATCGCGACAGCTTGGCCGCTATGGTCTGACGCCTGAAGTGAGGGGACATGATGGCCGACTTTCCTGATATGATGACAGCAGTGGAAATTTAAGCGCCAGGTGGGCCTGGTGCGCGTTGCTGCCGCTGGCGTCAACCGGCCGGATGTTGTCCAGCGCATGGGGCTTTATCCGGCCCCGCCGGGGGCAAGCGATCTGCCTGGCCTTGAAATTTCGGGCACTGTGATTGCCTGTGGCGAGGGCGTGGGGCCGGAACTGCTGGGGCAGCGTATCTGTTCGCTGGTGGCGGGTGGCGGTTATGCCGAATATTGCATCGCTAGGGCTGACCTGTGTTGGCCGGTGCCCGACAGCCTTTCGATGGAAGAGGCCGCGGCCATCCCCGAAACATTGATGACCGTATGGCACAATGTGTTCGAACGCGGCTATGCGGTTGAGGGCGAGACCATCCTTGTCCATGGCGGAACCAGCGGCATTGGCAGCATGGCGATTAAGCTGGCGCAGCTGTTCGGTATTTCGATCATCGTGACCTGCGGATCCGACGAAAAATGCGCAGCGGCAATCGCACTCGGCGCTGCACATGCGATCAATTACAAAAGCCATGACTTTGTCGAGGAAGTGAAACGCCTGACCGACGGTAAGGGCGTGCATCTGGTGCTCGATATGGTTGCAGGATCTTATGTGCCACGCAATCTTGCCTGCCTGAGCGAAGACGGCCGGCATGTGACCATTGCGGTGCAAGGCGGGTTGGTTGCTGAAATCAATATGGCACAGGTGATGAGCCGCAGGTTGACGCTAACCGGATCGACGCTGCGGCCGCGCAGCAACCAGTTCAAGGCATTGCTGGCCGACGAAATTCACCGCAATGTCTGGCCCGATGTGGTGGCAGGCCGGCTGCGGCCGACCATGGCGAAAAGCTTTCCGCTGGTTGAAGCAGCGGCCGCCCATAAGTTGATGGAAAGCGGCGATTTTGTCGGCAAGATTGTGCTTATCCCATAAAAAAACCCCGGAGTTGCCTCCGGGGTTTTCGGTTTCAGACTGGTTGGAGGCTTAGAATTTGAAGCCTGCAGCCACGCCATAACGGCGCGGTTCCAGCGTGAAGATGTTGGTGTACAGGCCCGACGACTGGTCGGTCACATACAGGCCGGTCGTGGCATTGCTGTTCGACAGGTTCTGGACGAACCCACGGACATACCAACGATCTTCGCGTCCGCTCAGCTGGATCTGGGCATTGATCTGCGAATAGCCCTTCACCTTGTTGATGCGGCCATTGAAGATATTGCCATAGCTGTCACCGACATAGATGAGGTCGAGGCGCGGCACGAGTGTCAGGCCATTATCGAACTCGGTCGTGTGCTGGATGCCGACATTCCATTTGAAGTTCGGCGCCTGTGGCAACTTGTTGCCCTTGATGTTCACAGGCACGCCGGCGGTGAGCACGTCAACACCGCCGAAGCTGCTGCCTACCGTTCCTGCAAGCGCCGAAAGGGCGCCGCAGACGCTGAATGCGCCGGTTGCTGCAAGGCCGCTATCTGCCGGGAAGGCAGCTGTAGGCCGCAGGCCCGCACCCGCCCGCAGTCCGGGAATGGCACCCGCATTGATCAGCGCGTTCACCTGGTTCACAAAGCCGTTTGCACCCGCAGCGCTGCCGCTACGGCTGGCCACGGCGCAGTTCGAACCGTTGGTGATGTCCTTGATGATCACGGCATCGGCACGGCCACCCGAGGGATCACGGGGATTGCTGAGCAACTTGTCCTGGCTGACCTTGGTGTTCAGATAGCTGAGCCCGATATTGATCGCCAGTTGCCGGTCCGGACGGATGATGCTTTCCAGCTCAAGGCCATAGATATCCGCGTCGACATTGTCGTTGACCGACGTACGGGCGACGATGCGGCTCAGCTGCAGTGCCTTATACTTATAGTAGAAAGCAGTTGCGTTGAGTGTGAACGTCCCGCCGGCGAAGCTGTTCTTCGAACCGATTTCAAAGGCATCGATGAATTCGGGGGCGAAGGATTCCTGTACAGCGAAGATCGGCTGCAATGGCGGGTTGATACCACCTGATTTATAGCCCCGCGAATAAGAGGCATAGATCAGATTGTCGTCGGTGATCTTGTAATCAAGCACCGCACGGCCGGTAAACTCGTCAAATGCGACATTGCGTTCCTGGAACAACTGGTTGCCAGCCAAACCCGGGTCGGCATCGTACAAGCCGACAAAGGGTGAGCTGAAGGCGCTGGTCGAGTTATAGGGAACAAGGAAGCTCGCCAGCGTCGAACGAGCGCGGACAGCTTTCTTGTCATTGTTATAACGCAGGCCCAGCGTCAATTTCAGCTTGTCGCTGAAATCATAATAGGCCTCACCGAACATGCCATAGCTTTTGACATGCAGATTGTCCGTGTTGTTCCGGAAGTAGGGCGTTCCCAGGAATGACGGGGGAAGTCCGTTTGCGAAGGAGTTGAACGATCCGAGAATGCCCGTGACATAGTCGATGCCAAAGGAGTTCACGAAGTAGCTGTTCTCGCCCATCTTGAAGTCGGCATAGATGCCGCCGAGCAGGAAGTTGAACGGCCCGTCAAGATCGCTCGACAAGATCCCTTCAACCGACCAGTCCTTGCTGGTCTGGTTTGAGCGGTCAAAGTCCAGCGGGGTTGCCGCACAGATTTTCTTTCCGCCATAGGATCCCATTCCCGAAAACTCGGTGTCCGATGTGCACAGATTGCCGTTGGGTCCGCCGGGAATGATTGCAGAGGCGATCGGCGAGAAATAGGCCGATGAGCCGGGCACGAATGCAGGCGCTGCAAGACCGGTCGGGATGCCGTTAGCCGCGAACACGGCCAGCGTGTTGAGCGCTGGGGCAAAGCCCGCACGATCCTGGATCGACAGCGTGTAATCCTGCCGCGAATCAACCGATGACTTGTGATAGAAACCGGTAACCTGCAGCTTCATCTTGCCAAGATCCTGTTCGATCCGGGCCTGATATTGCTCCTCACTCGCCATATATTCGGGGTTAAAGTCTGTCCGCACCTGACGGACATTGGCCGGATTTACGAAGTTTGCATTGGTATCGGGGCCGTAAATGCTGCCAAGTGCCAATGCAGCCGGGATTCCCTGAGTGGTCAGGAATTCGCGTGACGACAACACGCCAACAAAGGTCGAGTTGGTGTTGGTGGCACCGAAATCGCGGCGGTTGGGCAGACAGCCCAGAACGCCCGTGGGATCGCGCTGGCAAAGCTGTTTCTGGATGCGTGCGCGGTCGTCATTTTCTTTGAAATAATAGGCCATCAAATCGACGGTCGTCGATTCCGAAGGCTGCCAGCGCAGAGATCCACGCACGGCATACATGTCACGGCCGTCAGCATCACTGCCATCGTAAAGGTTTTCGGTGTAGCCGTCGCGCTTCAGATAAAAGCCGGAAACGCGCGCACCGAGCGTATCGCCCAGTGCCACATTGACCATCCCTTTGGCCTTCATCGAGTTGAAATTGCCATATTCGGC
>JAJTFR010000161.1 GCA_021298455.1 Sphingomonadales bacterium
GGTCTTGCCCGCCGGTGCATTTTCGACAGCCAGCAATGCCGCCCCGCCCCATTCGCCACCAAGACCAAAGCCCTGGCCGAAACGCAACAGGCACAGCAATGCCGGCGCGATCCATCCAGCAACAGCATAGGTCGGCAAAAATGCGATCAGGAAGGTCGACACACCCATGATCATCAACGATGAGACAAGCGTCGCCTTGCGCTCGATGCTATCTCCATAATGGCTAAACTCCAGCGCGCCAACCGGCCGGGCGATGAAGGCCAAGGCAAAGGTCAGCCAGCTTTGCAGCAGTTGCGCCTCAGGGCTGGATGTCGGAAAGAATAACGGCCCAAAGACCAGCGAAGCTGCAGTCGCGAAAATGTAGAAGTCGTAAAATTCGACCGCTGTCCCGGCCATCGCCGCACCCAAAATGCGACGGTGCGACGGCTCCTGTTCGGTCGCGGTTCCACCTGCTGATATGGATGTCATTATTGCTCCCCCGTTTAGTTTACAATTGTGCTGACACCGACACCGACGAAAGGAAAGCGGAAAAGTGCATTGCCCTTCGATCATCCGTTCCCTAATCGTTCGCGCGTGACTCACCCCTCCCCCGCTCCTTTGCCGCCATGGTTGGACGGCCTTAATACGCCGCAACGCGAAGCCGTGCTGACGACCGAGGGGCCGGTGCTGGTTCTTGCCGGCGCGGGTACAGGCAAGACCGCAGCGCTAACCGCGCGGCTTGCGCATATCATCGCCGAGCGGCTGGCCTGGCCATCTGAAATTCTTGCGGTCACCTTCACCAACAAGGCCGCGCGCGAGATGAAGGAACGGATGGGTCGGATGATCGGCGATGCCGTTGAAGGCATGCCATGGCTCGGCACCTTTCACGCGATCGGTGCCAAGATGCTGCGCCGCCATGCCGAGCTGCTCGGCTTGAAAAGCAATTTCACGATCATCGACGTTGATGACCAGCTCCGCTTGCTGAAACAACTGATCGCGGCTGCCAATCTGGACGAGAAACGCTGGCCAGCGCGCGGGCTCGCCAGCCTGATCGACAAATGGAAGAATAAGGGCCTCACCCCGGATCAACTGGATGCCGGAGAAAGCGCACTCTACGCTGATGGCAAGGGCCAGGCGATGTACACGCTATATCAGGCAAGGCTGCGCGAACTGAACGCCTGCGACTTTGGCGACCTGTTGCTCCACAATCTCACGCTGTTGCGCACGCACCGCGATGTGCTTGCGGAATATCAGCGCCGATTCAAATATATCCTCGTCGACGAATATCAGGATACCAATGCGGTCCAATATCTCTGGCTCCGCCTGTTGGCGCAGGAACGCAAGAATATCTGCTGCGTCGGCGATGACGACCAGTCCATCTATTCATGGCGCGGCGCAGAAGTTGCCAATATCCTGCGATTTGAAAAGGATTTTCCGGGCGCGAAGACGATCCGGCTCGAACAGAATTACCGATCAACCCCCCACATTCTTGCTGCAGCGAGCGGCCTGATTGATGCCAATAGCGGGCGGCTCGGCAAGACATTGTGGACCGAGTTGGACGCCGGCGAGAAGGTGCGCGTCCTTGGGGTATGGGACGGCCCAGAAGAAGCGCGGCGGATTGGCGAGGAAATCGAATCGCTACAATATCGCGGCATATCGTTGAATCAGGTCGCAATCCTTGTGCGGGCACAGTTCCAGACCCGCGAGCTGGAAGATCGCTTCATCCAGATCGGGCTAAGCTACCGCATCATCGGTGGCTTTCGTTTTTACGAACGTGCCGAAATCCGGGATGCGATCGCTTATCTGCGGATCATCAACCAGCCCGCCGACGATCTTGCCTTTGAACGGATCGTCAATGTGCCCAAGCGCGGCATTGGCGACAAGGCGGTCGAGAAAATCCACCGCCTTGCCCGGGCAGAGGCCGCACCGCTCTCCCTCGCCGCGGCACGGATTGTCGGTACAGATGAACTGACCGGCAAGGCGCGCAAAGCGCTGTCCGACCTTGTCATAGACATTGCTCGCTGGCGCGATAGCGCAGCCACGTTGCCACCGGCAGAGCTGGCGCGGCTGGTGCTCGATGAAAGTGGCTATACCGCTGCATTGCAGGCCGAACGCAGCACCGAGGCCTCGGGGCGGTTGGAAAACCTCAACGAATTGACCCGGGCAATGGAAGATTATGAAACGCTCGGCGATTTCCTTGAGCATGTCAGCCTGGTGATGGACAATGAAGCCAACGCCAATGACGAGGCCGTCACGATCATGACAATCCATGCCGCCAAGGGGCTGGAATTCCATCATGTCTTTTGCGCCGGCTGGGAGGACGGGGTGTTTCCGTCACAACGCGCGCTCGATGAAGGCGGGCTTGCCAGCCTCGAAGAAGAGCGCCGTCTTGCCTATGTTGCGATCACGCGCGCGCGCGAAAAATGCACGATCACCCATGCTGCCAACCGGCGCATCTACGGCCAATGGACGTCCAGCATCCCCAGCCGCTTCATTGACGAATTGCCTGAAGAGCATATCGAGAATGAGCAAACCATGACGGGCGGCGCTTCACTGTGGCGTGCAAACTGGTCCGAACGGGCGGATCCCTTTGCCCATCTGGCTGCCGCAAACCAAGGCCGGGCCAATGCACGCGGCCCAGGCTGGCAACGCGCCGCCACCAGCGGGGGATTCAACGCGTCACCGCAAAGGATTGGGGAATCGAGCAAGCCTGCAGTCGGGCTGGGCGCGCAGGGACGCAGCGACATTTCCAAAGGCATGCGCGTTTTCCATGAAAAATTCGGCTATGGTCTGATCGCAGAGATCGAGGGCAACAAGCTGGAAATCGACTTTGAAACCGCCGGGCGCAAGCGGGTAATGGACAGTTTCGTCAGCATCCCCTGACCCGGCTGGCCGATATGGGCTTGCCTTAATCGATAGCGACAAAGTGGAGCCATGCCGCCGCCAAGAACGGCTTGCATTGCGCTCATCCATTCGACCGGTTAGGCGCTAAGATGAAAATGTCATCCGCGCCGCATCCTTTTTCGATTCCCGACTACCGACGTTACTGGCTGTCCCGCTTCATGGCGGTGATCGCCACAATGTCGATGGTCGTCGTGATCGCTTGGCAGGTCTATGATACCGCCCGCAGCGATTATGGCATGTCGCCCAAGGCAGCCGCGTTCCAATTGGGATTGCTTGGCCTGTTCCAGTTCATCCCTCTGGCCTTGCTGACACCCGTGGCAGGCTGGGCCGCCGACCGTTTCGAACGGCGGCGCGTTGCGATCTGCGCCAATATGGTCGACGCAGGCGTCGCGCTGGCGCTTGGTTCACTGACCTATCATGACGCGCTCAACCTGCCGCTGCTGTTCCTCTTTGCCGCACTGCATGGGGTGGCACGGGTTTTTGTCGGCCCGGCCATGTCATCAATTGCCCCCAACATCGTCCCGCCGGAATCCTTACCGCGGGCAATCGCGCTCGGTTCGATTGCCTGGCAAAGTGCCTCGGTTATCGGACCTGCCGTTGGCGGGCTGATCTATGCGCAAAATGCGCCCGGTTCTTACTGGATGTCAGTCGCGCTGCTAATCCTTTCCAGCATCGCCATATCGACTGTCCGCCCGGTGTATCCGCCGCCAATGACCGAAAAGAAGCATCCTGTAAGGATGATGATTGAGGGCATGAAATATACCTGGTCCGAACGCTTTCTGCTCGGTGCGATCACACTTGATCTGTTCGCGGTCTTGCTTGCGGGCGCGACGGCCCTGTTGCCGGTCTATGCGCGTGACATATTACATGTAGGCCCCGACGGGCTTGGTCAGTTGCGCGCGGCCCCGGCCTTTGGCGCGGCTTTGGTCGCCATCTATCTCACTATCCGGCCATTGAAGCATAATGTCGGGGTGAAAATGCTCTGGGCTGTCGTGGTCTTCGGGCTTGCGACGATCGGCTTTGGCCTTTCCCACATTATCGGCGCCGAATTGTTTGGCGATGCAAGGATCGACTGGCTCGACATGGCAGCACCGATGGGTGTGGCACTGTCGATGCTGGCGCTACTGGGCGCTGCCGACATGCTCTCGGTCTATGTGCGGAGCTCACTGGTCCAACTCAACACCCCCGATGCGATGCGCGGCCGCGTCAGTTCGGTTTCGGGCTTAGCCATCTCCGCCTCAAACGAATTGGGTGAGTTGCAATCCGGCTT